>JAUIHJ010000690.1 GCA_030432015.1 bacterium | reverse complement strand
CAAGGTGCACCTTGGGCACGGGGCCGCGTTTCTGGCCAAGCTGCTCGGTCTTCATGCGCAGGCCCTTGAGGTAGTTATCGATGAAGGCGATGCGTTGGCCATAAACACTGGCGACATCGGCTTTCGCTTTCGCATGGTCGAACAGCGCGAGTGCTTCATCGGCCTTCGCCTTGTCCTCTTCCATCACATTCCAATTCGCCTCGCAGTGGTTGAAGAAGGCCAGCATCTCCTGCTCGGCCGGGCCGTAGAACAGGGCACAGTATTCTCGCAGCATCGCGTCCACGTCCGCGTCCTCGCCGCCCCAGTACATGCGGGCAGTGAAGTAGACCAGGAAGTGATTGAATCCGATGCCGTTGGTGGCGAAATCCCGTGCCACGCTTAGCCAGATGTCCTCGCCGGCCGAGACGCCCTTCGTTGCCTTAACGCTGTCGCCAATCGCGTGCGCGGCGAAGCTGGGCAGATACCAACCGCGACTGGTGAAGGGATAGTTTTCGAAGATGAGCAGCCGATTGTCGGTCTTCTTCGCCCAGGCCGCTCGCAACGCGTCCGGCGCGGATTCGCCTTGCCCCTTCACGCCACGTTTATTGATCGGGCGACGACCGCCGACAATGCACACCTGCACGTTTGGTTCGAGCTTCTCGATCTTCAGCGGCGGCAGCGTGTAAACGCCATACGCACAATTCAGCACTTTCGCGCGAGGATGCGACCTCGCGATCTCCTTCGCCACGCGATTGACGAAGTCCCACACGTGGTCACTTAGCAGGCCGCGCTCGTTGCGTTCAGGCGAGTCTTTGCCCTGGCACTTTTCGCACTGACAGATCGCAGTATAGCCGTCCGGCGGCATGATGGAGACGGTTTCAAACTTGTAAGTGTCGAGCAGCGTCCGCGCCCAACGCACGGTTTCATGGAACAGTTCGTCGTTCGAGTAGCAGACCTGGCACTTCGAATTGCCGGGCTCGAAGTCGGTCTTGCCGCCGTAGATCGCGAACCAGTCGGGGTGCGCGTCGAAGACTCCCTGATGGTTGGTCATCGTCGAGATGCCGTGCGCGATTTGCAGACGCTCGTCGTTGCGCAGGCCAAGTCTCATGACCCACATCGAAGTCTCCGGGCCGGCAGTGCTGAATCGGAAGTTGAACTGCCGCAATGGAAAATCGGGCTTAACGGTTTCGTCAATCTGCGGCAGTGGGAGCGTTTTTCTCGACGGCAACACCTCGCCCAGTTCACCTGGCAGATACCAGCGTGCGCCCAGCGTGCGCAGGTAGCCGCAGACCGCGTTAAAGCTGCCTCGTTCGTCGAGCCCCCAGATTTCGAGGGTCTCCTTCGGCTCCGTGCGCGCGCCATCAGGCTTGCCGGTGTCGCCTGGTAGTCGCAGACGGTTCTTGTATAATCCGCGCGCCGGCATGCCGTATGGCGCGCCGACGATCTTCTCCCACTCGGCCTGCGCTCGCGGAATGTCGCCATTGTTCTTCGCAAACGGTTCCATCGGTGTGAACTCGCTGTCATCACCGACAAGCGCCATCCAGTCCGGTCCCGTCACAATACGATACGCGCCGTCCTTCAGGCCGTCTAGCTTCACAGGATTCTGCGGACTCGCGCCAATAAAGATCTTCAATGCCATTCCGGTCGGCGCGGTGACGATGGGCAGTCGCGCTCCGCTGATCTTTTCGATCTGCATCCGAAACTCATGGGCGGCGACCCGCTGCATGCGCGAGGGGCTCGCGGAAATGATGATTTCGGCCTGCGGTTTACCGTCTTCAACGATGAACGCATCGGCGGCGTGCGACGACGCAAGTGGAATGAACAGGGTCGCGGCGAGGAGGGTGAGTGTGGTCTTCATCAGGCGACTTCTCGCTTCAACGTTGAGATAAGGAAGGCACAAGAGGTTTAGTTGGATGACTCGGGGGCGGGACGGAATTCAATCGGCCGGCTGTAGCTGGCTAATGGTGATCGGCCATTGTGCGCTGTCGCTGACCATCTTCGACGCTCGCACATCTTCATCGCGAAACACGGCCATCAGCACGGAACCGGACCCCTTCTTGCCGGCGCGGTTCTGGGTGTATCGCTGCTGGTCGTAGATCACGCGGATCGTACCGTCAGCGGCGATGGTGCCATCGGGATAGGATGACTCGCGTTCATCGAGCAGCAGGCCGTCGGACCAGTTCCGGCCATCGTCGTCGGACACGAAAGCGGTCAGGTGGGAACGGGCACCAGCGGGTGAATCATTGCGCACCATGAGCATGGCACCGGACGGCAGGCGACGAAGGAAAAATCGTTTATTGGCGAACGTGCGGCCCGAAAAACGGAACCCTTCCTCGCACCATGTGCGACCGCCATCGGTCGAAACGCTTTGTGCGATGCCCCGGGTGTTGCGAAGCAGCATCCACAGGCTGCCGTCGCGGCGTTCGGCGATCATGTGCTCGTCCACGCGTGTGCCAGGGATGCGAACCTGGCCAAGACGCTGAAACGATTGCCCCTGATCGGTGGAAGCAACGACATTGGAACCGCGCTCGTCGCCCAGATCATGGGCCAACCCTGCGTTCGTGTAGGGCGCGATCTTCTTTTCGTCGAACGTGATATTCGGCACGTTGGTGTTGTCGAGCCAATAACCGACCGGCAGCAACCAGACGCCGCTTTTTAGGACGGTGGGCTTGTTGAGCATTACACCGTTGCTGATACGGCGGGGCTGGGACCAGCTTGGACGCTCTCGCCCTGGTTCCTGCGTCGTCATCGCCCAGACACCCATTCGCCCATCCTGGAGTCCCGCGCTCTGCGCCCAGAAGAACCACAGTTTTCCCGCCGGATCGATCCACAAACAGGGATCGTAGGTGTGGCAGAGAGGTGGTGCCTGCAGCACCAGCTTCTCCGTCCAGTTCGCGCCGTCGTCGCCGCTGGTGGCCAGCACGACGTAGCTGGAGGGACTCTCAACACCGCGTTTGCTCTTGCCCGCATACCACGCGGCCCACAACCTGCCCTCAGCCGCGCGTTCAATGGCGGGCACCCCCTGGGATCCACGCGAACTTTTCACATGCTCCGGGCCGAACTCCGTAATGACCCGTGCGGGCTGCAAGGCCAGGTCAGGCAAATCAGCCGCAGGAATGGGTTGACCGGACGCATTGATGTCGGTGGCGCGCAATATCCCGAGCGGGACAAGCTGCAGCACGGTAAGGAGGATGAGGGTGATTTTCATGGACAAGGTCCCGGTTTTCAGAGCGATGCGTTTTGCAGGATCCAAAGATGTTTTCTCATGTCGTCCCGGGCACGGCTATAGGATAGTCAGAATTGGGCTTCAATTCGATGACTCGAACGACCTGCTTGATGGGTAAATCAGAAGCCGCCTCGCCGAAGGCGAACATGGGCGCCGGTGGCATTACCAACAATACGGTGACGTTACCAACAAAGTTGTCGAGGTCGGTCGGGCCCGTTATCGTTCACTTCGCCGGGATGTGAATGGCGCTCGAAAACGCTAAATGGCCGAGCGTGATTCCGCAGCCCACACCCCGTCACCGGGACAGGCACTTTTTTCGCCGACAGGCCGTTTGTCCGCAGTTGAATCTAATGGACGGCGAAAAACGAGCCGGTCCCGGATTGACGCCGAATTGCACTCGGTCATTGAGTGCTTGAGTGGTCGAAGAGGTTAGCGCCCAATGCGGTTTTACGGTTGTCATTGCGTCTAGCGGTCCGCAAGCTCTGAGACGTCTCTCTCGCATGGCGAAATCCCATGACGCAGATGGACCTGCATGTCAGGTAATAGTGGCGCATTGCTGATCGACAACCGTTTCGTCCCCGACGATCATATCACCTGGTTCCAGCGGCGGCGGACAATTTCTTGATGTTGCTTGGCGGACTCGACAAGCAAGGTCGTCATGTCATGAAGGAATGGGTTGGACGCATCCTTTCGATGAATCACGTGGTGTCGAATGCACAATTCCGACGGCAGGCGTCGAACGACAAGATCGTCGAGGTCTTCTTGTGACAAGAGGCCAATCGGAAGAATCCCGATTCCCAAACCATGCTTCGCATACTGCTTCACTGCCAGCCAGCCTGCGGCATTCATACCAAAGCGGAGTCGCTCGCTACGGTTTGCGAACGCTCGCTCAAGTTGCCGCCGAACGCCGGACGAACGGTCCAGTCCAACGAGTGGCAATTGGCTCAGCATGTGAAGCGGCACTTCCTGCCCAGCCAGTACGCCTGACAATCGTTCCGCTTCGGCCGCAGCCTTGGCCACGACCAAACAGAGTGACTGCCGCGCAAGATCTTCGACCACCAGTTCAGAACTCGCATTGCGCTTTGTGGTTTGTGCCATCTGAATCTGCAAACGGTCGTGGCTGACGATGGCTAGATCGAAATGGCCGTCCGCCACGCCGGCGATCCGTTCACTCCCCCGCGCCGATTCGACTCCGATCTCTAAACTCGGCGCGAGTTTCCGCATCTGTGCGATGGCAGCCGGAACGCAATACTGCGACCACCTCCAGGAACAGCTCCTGCCCAGCACGTCCTGGGGCAGCACGTACCTTGCAGCGAAGAGCTTCCCTCGAGGAGCCGAGCCGGATGTCTGGCGAATCGTCGCGT
>JAUIHJ010000010.1 GCA_030432015.1 bacterium | reverse complement strand
TGGTTGCCGAGCCTCGCGGGTTCGACGAATTCAGGCGACCAAACAACCAAATGAACATTCCTCCGAATCACAGGATTGCTGAAATGGGTACCAAGCACATCACCGCCGCATGGATTGGGTCCCTCGTCCTTACCGCACTTTTCGGATTCAGTAGCGATTCACGACTCGTTGCCGACGATGTCAAGCCGGTTCCCGAGATCGAGCATGACGGCCCCGTCGAATTCGAGAAGGAAATCTTACCGATCTTGCGGCGTAAATGTTTGGCTTGCCACAACAACACCGACGCGGAAAGTGACCTCGTCTTGGAGTCGCCCGCAGCCATTCTGAAGGGTGGCAGCGAGGGTCCGTCCGTCATCGCTGGCAAGAGCGCCGAGAGCCTCTTGCTTCAGGTTGTCACCGGTGCCTCCGAACCGGTGATGCCACCCGAGGACAACGACGTGGGGGCCAAGCCACTGACTGCCAACGAATTGGGACTGCTGAAGTTGTGGATCGACGAAGGTGCCAAGGGCGAAGTCACGGGATTGGGCGGGCCTGTCAAATGGCAGCCGCTGCCGTCAGGGGTGAATCCGATATATGCCGTTGCCATTTCACCCGATGGTCAGTTTGTCGCTGCCGGCCGAGCAAATCAGATTTTCTTGTATCATGTGCCGACCAAGCGTCTGGTCGGCCGACTGACCGACCCGTCGCTGCTGAAATCTGGCGTTTATGAGAACCCGGGTGTCTCCCATTTGGATCTCGTCCAATCCTTGCGATTTAGCCCGGATAGCCAGCTGCTCGCATCGGGGGGATACCGGACCGTCAAGTTCTGGCAGCGGGCCCACAACGCCCGTAAGCTCGAGATCGCGGGACTGGAAACGGCGCCAAGCTCGATCGCCACGTCGCCCGACGGCAAGTGGGCCGCCATCGGTGAGGAAAACGGAAAGATTCGCCTGGTGGAATTGGCAACCGGCAAGCTGACCAAGACGCTGGAAGGGCACTCGGCCGCGGTCAGCGGTTTGGCCTTCTCCGCCGACGGTACGAAATTGGTTTCCGGGTCGCAGGATAAGTCCTGCCGGCTGTGGAATGTGACTGATGGTTCCGCGCTCGGAACCGTCCCCACACCCGCCGAGGTCAACGCGGTCGCGTTGGTAACTGAAGATACAGAAATTGCCAGCGGTGGTGCCGACAACATCATTCGAATTTGGGCGTTACCGACGGCCACCGCCGCGGCTCCCGTAGCCGCTGAAAAAGTCGCAGCCGACGCGGCTGCGCCGGATGCCGCAGCGGCAAAGCCGCCGGAAGAAGCGCCTGCCCAGCCTGCGCCGTTACGGGAGCTCAAGGGACACACAGGTCCCGTGACGTCCTTGGTTGCGTTCGCGGACAAACGGATCCAGCTCGTTTCAGGAAGTCAGGATGCAACAGCGCGGGTCTGGGACGTGGCCGGTGCCAAGCAAGTTCGCAGCATGAATCATGGGGGACCGGTGACGGCGGTCGCGGTTCGTCCGGATGGAAGTCGCTTCAGCTCGGCGGGCCAAAACAGTGTCGCCAAATTATGGGATGCGGCGGGCAAGCAGATCGCCGAACTCAAGGGCGATTTTCGCAAGCAGATTCGTGTCGAAGATGTAACCCGCGCTGTGAATCTGGCTAAGAAAGAAATCGACGCAACCAAAGCCGAACTCAAGGCCGTCAACGATCGCAAAGCGGCCGAGGAGAAGAACGCCGCCGCAGCCGAAGAGGCCAAGAAGAAGGCTGCGGAAGAACTTGCCAAGAAGGAAGAAGAGGCGAAGAAACCGACCGCCGACTTCCAAGCCGCCGAAAAATTGCTGGCCGATGCCAAGACACTGATGACCACCTCCGAAGCGGCCAAGAAGGCGTCCGAGACGGAGATCGCCGCGGCGACCACGGCCATGACAACTGCCACGGCCGCGTTGGAAGAGGCCAAGAAGATGATGGCGGCCGCGGAAAAGTCGGTCGCTGACGCACTGGCTGCCAAGGCGAAGGCGGAAGAGAGTAAGAAGCAAGCTGAGGCCGGACTGGTCAAGGCCGCCGCCGATATCAAGGCCGGCGAAGCCGCCGTCAAGACGGCCAAGCCCGTTGCTGACAAGGCGATTGCGGCGCGCGATGCGGCTAAGAAATCATTGGAGTCTTCGGAGCGGACCGCGGTTCGGGCACAGGAGGCGGTCAAGAAAGTGGTGGCATCGATCCCCGCCGCCGAAGGCGTGGTCAAACAGGCGGAAGCGGCCCATCAGGCCGTTGAAGGCAGCCTGGCTGAGGTCAAGAAGGAAGCTGCCGAGAGTGAAAAGGCGTATCATGCCATTGCCTTTTCGCCCGATGGTCTGACGGTCGCGACCGGCGGTGAGGATCAGACGATCAGCACTTGGGATGCGGAAACGGGGGCGGCGATCGACACGTTCGTCGGCCATGCGAGTACGGTCCGAGGCCTGGTCTTTACGCCCAGCCTGGATGTGCTCTCGATCGCGGAAAATAAGTCGTCGTATGTTTGGGACACCAATCCGGCGTGGACACTGACGCGGACCATTGGATCGGCCGATGCGCCGGAGGAATTGGCTGATCGCGTTACGGCATTGGATTTTAGTGCCAGCGGCGAATTGCTGGCGACCGGCAGTGGTGAACCCTCTCGCAGCGGCCAATTGAAGATCTGGAATGTCGCCGACGGCAAGCTGGTTCGTGAAATCAAAGAGCCGCATAGTGACACGATTTTCGGCTTGGAATTTTCACCGGATGGTAAACAGATTGCGAGTTGCGGCGCAGATCGTTTTGCCAAGATCTTCGAGCTGGAGACCGGTAAGTTCGTCCGCTCGTTTGAAGGACACACGCATCATGTGTTGGGTGTTAGCTGGCGTGCCGATGGTCGTCGCCTCGTCACCAGCGGCGCAGACAATGTGATCAAAGTCTGGGACATCAAGACCGGGGATCAAAAGCGCACGATCGCCGGTTTTGGTAAGGAGGTCACGGCAATTCGTTTCGTCGCCGATGGCGACAACGTGCTGGCGTCCAGCGGAGATAAGACCGTGCAAATGAAGAATGCGGAGAGCGGTGGGAATGTCCGCAGCTTCCCCGGCGCGGCGGACTTCATGTATTCGGTCAGCGCCAGCGCCAGTGGAAAAGTGATCGCGGCCGGAGGGCAAGACAGCGTCCTCCGGATCTGGGCCGACGATGGTAAGACCGTCGCTAACTTCGAGAAACCTGCGGAACCCGATTCCGGCGCGGAGTAGGGCTTCGCATCGTCGCGGTCTTGGTGGGTAACGCGATGACCTTCGACAACGCGGCGAACTCGGCTATTGCCGGCGGAGGAGTCGCTTTCGCAGCAGATCCAAGGCTTGTTTGGCGGCCCGGGGTTTGAGAATGTCAGGGTGTCCCGCGAAAGGGCTATCGTGCGTTTCTCCACCTGCGTCGCTTTCGCTGGCCACGGCAAAGGCGACGCGGCCGGGAACACCGCCGTCGGCGTCGCTGTGCGGGAAGGCACTGATCGCCAGGGCCATGTCCGTCGCGAATTGTTCGCGGCAACGCTGGGCCATGGCCTGGACCAGGTGCGTGCTATGCAGTCCATGCTCGGCGAGCAAGTTGGGTGAGGCAAGCAGTTGGCTCTGTCGTTGGCCTCGTACAATGAATCCGCCCAGGAAACACTCCCCAGCCTCGTCCGCATCGCTCAGCCACTGCGAAAGAAGTCCGCCGGATCCCCATTCTGCCACCGACAGCGTCAGCCCCTGGCTTTTCAACATCCGCACGACCGCGTGCTGTAGTTCGTCATCCTCTTCACCGAAGACCAGATCCCCCAGGCAGTCGCGGATGGTCTGCAGCGTCGGCGCCATGCGTTGCGCGCAGTCCGCGTCGGAGGATCCCGCCGTGGTGACCCGCAGAGTGATCGTGGCCTGGCTGACCGTGATGCCGACCGTTGGTTCGCGACCGCGCCGGATGAGGTCAGGGAGCATGTTTTCCAGATCGCTTTCGCCAACGCCAAAGCACTTGATCCGGCGGTGTCGAATCACTCGGCCGCCACCTGTCATTTCGCTGATTGCGGGGGCGAGTGTGACGTGCCACATTTCTCGCATTTCGGCCGGGACTCCAGGCAGGGCGAAGACCCGACAACTTGTCCCATTCTTACGCGCTACCGTCAAGTCAATGCCCGGTGCGGTTCCGTGCGGGTTGGGAACGACACGGCTACCGGCCGGGAACTGTGCTTGGGATACATTGCGTTCGGGCATCTCCCGCTTGCGACGTGCGAACATCGAGCGAATGGTGGCCAGAGCCGCGTCGTCTTGGATCAAATCCAGACCAACGGCGTCGGCCAGCGCGGGGCGGGTCAAGTCATCCGCGGTCGGCCCCAACCCACCCGTGCAAACGACCAGGTCAGCACGAGCGATCGCCTCGCGGAACACGCGCACGTTGGCTGCGAGATCATCTCCCACGGTCGCATGGTACATGACGCGAACTCCCAGTTCACCCAGGCGTTCGCTTAACCACTGGCTATTGGTGTCCAGCCGTAGTCCACTGGTCAGTTCATCCCCAATCGCAATGACTTCGGCATATTTCATCGGTCGGATTCCAGCAGCAGGTCGTTACGAATTCGGCAAAGGGCCGGCTCGAATTGGGAAAACTCAAAGTGTCTCGCCACATTGAAGCGATGAGAGTCCCACTATTCTGCACATTCGTGACGAACACGGATACCGGGTAGGCGAGTCCCTATAATTGCAGTTGTGAACCAACCGGGGTTCGCGTGATGCGGCGCCCCGCGCTGGATTTTCCTGCCAACCATGGCGAGCTTACGTCCCGATGTCCACAATCCACCTGAATGTCGACGGCATGCACTGCGCATCATGTGTGGCCCGTGTTGAGTCCGCATTGATGTCGGTCGACGACGTGGTTGAAGCACACGTCAATCTGGCGACCAATCAGGCGACGGTCCAGTGCGCCCGTGACAGCGTCAATGTCCAACAACTGCTCAGCGCGGTTACTGGGGCGGGATATCCCGCCGCGCAAATCGATACGAACCCTGGTGAGAGGGATGACCGGCGACATCACCAACAAGTCCGTTATTGGCTTCAGCGCGTGGCGATTGGTGTCGTTTGTCTGGTGCCGTTGATATGGTTACATCACCTTGTGAGACCGGGGCCCACCGCACTGGCGTGGTGGACGTTCCTGCTGGCGACCCCGGTTCAGATCTTTGTTGGTTGGCCGTACTTCCGTGGTGCGTGGGAACGGCTCCGCCATGGTTCGGTCAATATGGATTCGCTTGTCGCGCTGGGTACCGGGGTCGCCTATCTGCATGGCGTTGCCGGCCTGATGCAGGGGACCAGCGTGATGTCGCTGGTCGATGCCGCGATGATTCTGTCGTTCATTTCGCTGGGCAAGTACCTGGAAGCGCGGGCACGTGGTCGGGCGTCGCAGGCCATCTATCGCCTGCTGGATCTGACGCCTGACGAGGCGATGGTGGTGCGTTCTGGGCAGACCGTGGTCGTTCGCCCGGAGGACGTTCGGGTAGGCGAGCAGATTGTGGTGCGACCTGGTGATCGCGTTCCACTCGACGCCACGATCGTCACGGGGCAAAGCGAGGCGGACGAGAGCTGGCTGACCGGCGAGTCGCTGCCCGTCGCCAAGCGTCCCGGCAGTCCGTTGCTGGCCGGCACGATCAACGGCCAAGGCGCTTTGACGGCAACCGTGACTCAAACAGCGGGATCGACGACGCTCGATCGAGTGATCGAGTTGGTACGCCGCGCGCAAGAATCCAAGGCGGATGTCCAGCGGCTGGCCGATCAGGTTGTGGGGTGGTTTGTGCCTGTCGTACTCGCCCTTGCTGTCTCGACGCTCGCTGCCTGGTGGGTCGTTGCCGCGGACTGGCGGTTCGGACTGAGTTGTGCCGTTGCCGTCTTAGTGGTCGCGTGCCCGTGCGCTTTGGGACTGGCAACGCCGATGGCCGTCATCGTGGGCACCGGCCGAGGTGCCGAAGCGGGAATCCTCATCAAGGATGCCCGGGTGCTCGAAATTGCCGGGCGGCTGGACACCGTCATCCTTGATAAGACCGGCACGATTACAACGGGTGCGCCGCACATTGCGGAAACGCTACCCGCGGATCACGTCAGCGAAGATGATTTGCTCGCGACCGCCGCTGCCGTCGAGCAACTCAGCAGTCACCCACTGGCGGCGGCTGTGGTGCGTCTGGCCGAGGCGCGTGGATTGGCATGGCAACCCGCGACGAATATGCAGGTCATTCCGGGTGCCGGCATTCGCGCGGACTATGATGGCCGACAGATCCTGCTCGGGAACGATGACTTGTTCGAGCGGTTTGACGTTGCCGTTCCCCACGCGGTTTCTGCAGTTGCGAGGCACCATCGGGAGGCGGGTCGGCAAGCACTTAGCGTCGCCATCGATGACGCGTATGCGGGGACGCTGATCGCCGAAGATACGATCACATCCCACGCGGACCAAGCCATTGCGGCGTTGACCGGTCTCGGGTTACGCGTGCTGATGCTATCCGGTGACCGGCGCGCGACTGCCGAGCGGATTGCGGCGGCGGTCGGGATCAACGAGGTCATTGCGGAAGTGCTGCCGGAGGACAAGGAGGGCCATGTGCGTCACTTGCGCGAACAAGGTCGGGTGGTCGCAATGGTGGGCGACGGAATCAATGATGCCCCGGCGTTGGCCACCGCAGACCTGGGGATCGCGTTGGGAACCGGCGCCGATGTGGCGATCGAGACAGCCGATATGGTGTTGGTCGAGCACGATTTGCGAGCGGTTGCCGCGGCCATTTGCCTGGCGCGGCGAACGCTGCGAACGATTCGCCAAAACCTTTTTTGGGCCTTCGCCTACAACGTGCTCCTGCTACCGCTGGCCGCCGGCGCACTTGTGCCCTGGTTTGGTGTCCGCGTGCCTCCCAGCCTCGCGGCTGCGGCCATGGCGGCCAGCAGCGTATCGGTCGTGATGAACAGCCTGCGGCTGCGCTGGTGGCGATTTGACGAGCGATAAGAATCGTCGGTTTCGTGGCCGAAACGTGGCCGCGAAGCGATGACGCGAACTCGAATCATTTCCCGTGCCTCCAGCCTCACCGGTGATGGAGATGGCAGGCGGGTGCGAGGAGATTGTGTCAGTCATTGGCTCGCCATTGAATCGCAGCCAGCGGCCAGCCGAACTGCCTGGGGACCGGCGGCTTGTAGCGCCATCGTGCGCGGAACCGAATGACGCTGACCAGTTATGGCTCGCCAAATGCGGGCGGAATGGGGGAGTAACGTCGGCGAAGCTGTCGGATTGCCGCGCGCGCAGCGGTTTCTAATGGCGTGTCGCGGATCATCTCTTTCGCCATCTGCCATCCTTGGGTAGCCACACGCGCGACCGGTCGCCGGTCGATTGAACCGCCGACAAGCGAATAGCTGCCAGAGGCCAGGCTCTTCTTGAAGGCTTGATCGCCATTTCCCATATCGAGTCGGAGAACGCCCTGTGATTCTGCATGTTGCAGGAGGTGGATTACCAGCATTAGGCCAGGTGAGTATCTGGAAAACTTGTGGTTGTACGTTGTAATCCAACCGTGAAAGATATCCTGCGATTTGATCCCGAGGCAGATGGCGATGATCTCGTCACCAACACGCAAGACCGACATCATGCCCTGGAAATTCTGCAGTTGGGAATTCACGATGCGTTCCAAGAGTGGAATGACCCAAGGCCCCGAGAAACTGTCACCAAGATGTCGCGATCTCAGTTGCGCTCGCTTCCAGTCGATCAGTGTGCGAAACACCTTCGGGTCGGTCGAACACGGTTCAAAGTGCAAGGGGCCAACCTCCCGCTGAATCTTACGCGACTTGCGCATCGTTTCCTGGATCTGTTTACTGGCGGCGGCTCGACGCGACGCGCGATATGCCTCGAATCCCAGGGAGAGATCGATGTACGACGCCTCGCGACGCTGCCAGACGAACGGTTCGAACACACTGCACGTAGCCGGAACGTTGGAAAAATGGAAGGCATTGAGTTGGCATTTGCGGATCACCTCGTCGGCAGACCAGCAGGCCCGCGGCGGAACGACGCATCCCTGGAGATCTGAGAAGTTGTCCGCAATCGGGTGCCCGACGTCGCCCTTGGCGCGTCGGTAAGGGAGGAATCCCAGCGGCTCGCCGCCCTGCGACATGATTCCAACTTCAATGTGGTCACGCACGGCTGCGACAGCTTGCACAAACTCAACGCTGAAATGGGGGCTCGCGCAACTGGGATTGGCCGACTGCAACTGCCGCCAGGCGGCAATGTGCTCCGGTGTCAGGTCTCGCGCTGAAACGGCGATTACTCTCATGAGCAACTCGGGACACAACACAGGTCCGTCCGACGAAGGCATATGGGTTGGCGGATCGATACGCAGGTATTGTTCAACTCTAGGTTGATCCAGGGAGCCTGTGCTGCAGAAGTGCGCGTAAATGCTCCCCAGTGGGAGCGCACGGGGCTCGATCGATCATCGCAGACCGGTCGTGCCGGTAATACCGGATGCGCTCGTGCGTCACGACACCGGATTGCTATGCCGACCCATCCGGACTGGCCACGACTCAGACTCGCGTGTCGAATTCAAGCGCGCCGGTAGAGCCAATGTGGCTCATGAAATTGCTGCTTGTTGAAGACAACTCCCAGGACCTGGGCGTGATTGTCTTCCAGTTGGTCCTTGGCACGAATGACGACTTGACGTCGCAGTCGTTCTGCTTCGACGACCAGCAGAATCCCATCCAGGCTTGAAATCAACCGCGGGAATCGACACTCGGAGATAATTGGCAAGTCGAAGACCACCCACGCGAATTCTCGTTTTAACGCATCGATCAGTCGACGGAAGGTAACCGGTCCCCGGTCCGCGTCTGCAGCCAGCGGGCGTAGCCCCGGGCCCATCCGATGCAGGTTGGGAATGCTGGTGTCTTGGATACAACTCGCCAACATGTTGGTGCCCGAAAGGGCGTCAGCCAACCCAAGCCCTGCTGGTAAACCGAATATCGACTCCATTCTTGACGGGTCGAATTCCGTCTCGACCAGGAGTACGGAGTTCGCCGACGTGCTGGCCGCCTCAACTGCGAGGTTTGCGGAAACCGTGCTAACGCCTTCCTGATGGGCGCAACTGGTGAGGCCGATGGCCTGGGAAGCGGCCCCGGTGGTGAGGCGGCGGAGCAGACCCTCGTAGGGGGCGCTTTGTCGTGACGGCAGGTGTGCCGGCGCGGCGACCGACAGCGCACCGGGTTGGGACACTTGGCTCATAAGGCACCTTCGGAGGAGATCGAGAAGAACCTTGGCGATGACGGCAACGACAGGACGACAGGCAGGTCCAGGGCGCGTTCGACTTCGGCCGGTGATCGGAACGAATCATCGAGGTACTCGGACAGGTATGCCGCGCCGACGCCTGCAAATACCCCGGCCCATACACCCAGCATGATGACCAGGGCAACATTGGGGCGGATGGCATGCACGGTCAGGCTCGGCGCCTGGGCGATATCGATGTTGGACGATGGTTGGTCGGCAAGTGCCCGCTCGATTCGGGCTTGCTCTAATTTGTTTACGTACCTTTGGTAGCTTTCGTCCAGTTGCGCGACGCGCCGGCTGATTTCTTGCACCTTCACTTCGCTGGCGTTCAACGCACGCAGGCTTGTTTGCGCCTTAGCCGACCGTTCCGCCAGATTCTCGGTCTTGGCGCGAATTGCCGTCAATTGCGACTCGGCGGCAGCAAGTTCGATTTGGGCCACCGAGATGCGCGCCGCGGCAACCTGTTCGACGACGGCAACGACGCGAGGATGTCGCGGTGACAGCCGTGACTGCAGGTCGCGTTTCTGGAACTCCAGTCTGGTGAGCTCCGCCCGCAGTTCCTCGAGTGGCACGGCGAGACCCTCCGTCGCGGTTGCCTCGTCGCGAGAGGCCAGATCCGGATGCTCCCGCTGGATCTCGGCGATGTTGGCCAACGCCGAAGCACGCTCGGCCTGGGTTGCTAATAACTCGATGTGCAAATTGGAGAGTTCGGTTTCCAGCATCCGTCGCTGGCCCTCGATGGAGACCAGTCCAAGTTTGTTCTTGGCGTCGTGCAGGGCCTGCTTGGCGAGCGAGAGCCGCTCGTATGACTGGTTCGACTGCGCCAGGAGAAACTCATGAGCGGATGATCTGGCGGCCACCTGAATCGGCCGCTCAAAATATGCATGCAGGTATTCTTGCAGGATGCGTTGGGCGAGTTCCGGCGCGGCCGCGTGACTGCGAACAACCACTACGTGCGAGTCGCTGGGCGCCTCGCAACTGATCATGGTTGCCAGGCGGCTTATCGCCTTGTCGCGTCGCACGCGGTCTTCGCGTTTGGCAGGTGGTGTGCCGAGCACAGCATCAACCCCTAACGCATCCACGACGGAGGCGAGCAGATCGCGGCTCGTAAGAATTTCCTGTAACGACGTCACTTCACGTCGGCGGGCTTCATCCGCTGCGACAAACGTGTACGTCGTCGCGGCGTTACCGAGTGTCGTACCGCCGGGAACACGAATTGCCAGTTTTGCCTCGGACGCATAGGTCCTTGGCCAAAGGATTGCCGCCGCGGAGAACGCGGATACCACCACCAGAAACGCGAGGCTCGATTTGACGCGATGCCGGAAGATCGTGCGACACACATTCAACAATCGCGATGTCGCTGGAGGGTTCAAAAGCGGTTCCATAACAACGGCCCAGGAGTCGATCGCGGGAAATCCGATGCCAGGCAGAATTGCAAAGTGCATGCCGAATCTCTCGGTAGATTCCGGCTGGATTTGGCATCATCCTGTTGCCCCCGCACACGTTACGGAGACACAGCGGCCCACTGGTGGGGGCCGTATCGATCCGTGTGGGTCCGGCGACAGTGTTGTCTGGGGACATCATGTGGCCCCAACTGTGGCGTCGTTGCCACATCAATTCATGCCACGTTGGTGACAGGACCGCGAGGCAAGTGACCGACGGCTCAAACGCTGCTCGATTTCTTATTCGTCAGCCAACTGGCGATTGTCCCCGTCGCCATGGTCACGGCCAATGCCATGGGGCCGATCCACTGAAAAGTGATCGGATCCTCGGCTGTGATCCACTGAGCGCCGGTAACCGGATCCGTCATGGTTTTCAATTGCACATTGAAGACGGCCGGATCAACTGCGAACCACTTCGACAACAGTGCGACAAACGGACCGGAGAAGGCGATCAGCACGCCTGTCGCCGTGCCGCAGATCGTGCCGACGACGACCCCGATCGATGTCGCAAACGGCACGAACAGAGCGAACAGGAAGAGAGCGAAGATTGGGGTTGTTAGCAGATTGACGGTCTTCCCAGTCACTTCAGTGATATTGCCTTCGATATACTTCATGCTGAAACTGCCCGCGACGACCAGCACGCCCACGCTCAGCGCCAGGAATTGGGCACGACGGTAGTGCGTCTTTTCGTCCTTGGCTTTCATGCCCAGCCGATCCAGGAAGTCCGTCATAACCACCGCGGTGATGGAGTTGATTCCGGAGTCAATACTGGACATCGCGGCCGCAAACATGGCCGCCACGACCAGCCCTGAAATGCCCGTCGGCAAGTGATAAGAGATATAGCGGGGAAACAGGTCATCTGCATTTTCTTCGATCGAAATTCCCGCCAGATGTTCGGGGTGTTGATTGAAGTAACCCAGTAAGGCGAAACCAACCACGTAGAGTGTGGCCGCCACCGCAGAACCCACCAGCAGTTGAATCGCCAACGCTCTCCGTGCGCTCGACACATCTTTGGTCGACATGAAGCGTTGCACCGCGGTCTGGTCGCCTCCGACCGTGGCCACCATCCAGACGGTCGTTGCCAGCAAGGTGCCAACGACGGTCACGCGGGTCTTGGGATCGAAACTGATGAAGGGCTGCGTATCCCAATTCGGTTGCCACTGCGTGGGAAACCAGCCGAAACCACCCATATCGAATGTGACCATCGCGATGACCATCAGGGCGCCACCGAAAAGCAGTACCGTCTGCATGAAATCGGTGACGACGACCGCGCGGAGCCCGCCCAGGGAGGTGTAGACGATCGAGACCGTACCCGTGACGATCACCACCAAGGGAATATACTTGGGTTCGAGCCCCATCATAACAATCATTGCTTTGGCGGCGAGATACACCAGCAAGGTCATCCACACGACACGGAGGAGGAGAAACATCGACGCGCCGAGCAGGCGAATTCCCAGGCCGAGCTTCTCTTCCAGGAGTTCGTAGGCGCTGGTCACGCGATGCTTCATGTAGACCGGCAGCAGCCCGTAAGCGACGATTACATAAACCAAGGGGTACCCCAGCAAGGCGAGCAGGTTCACCGGTCCTTTGCCGGCCGACTCTCCTGGCATCGATAGATACGAAATCGTGCTCAATAACGTGGCGAAGATCGAAACGCCAATCAGCAGCGGCGACATGTTCCCGCTGCCGATAAAATATTCTTTCGTTGACGCCTGCTTACGGCTGAAATAGTAGCCCAGGGCGATCGTCGAAGCCGCGTACGACGCGATCAAAATCCAATCCAAGAGTTGCAGGCCGTGTGAATCCATCGTGTGTCTCCCAAGCATCGCGGTGCGGTCGTTGTCCCTGCTTTGGTCGCCACCGATCGCGCGCGTCGACCTACGAAACGAGAGACAAGATGCGTTTGTATCCGATCTGGCCGAGCAAATCGATACGTTGCCCAGGTTTTGACGGCGCGGTCTGGCGGCGCATGCGCGAGAAGCGCAAGGACTCCAGGGCCATCCGGCGGATTAACGGGATCGCGCGCGTGCGATTTCGAAGCACGCTGAGGTTAGGCCGCGCGATTGGCCCGTTCGCTCACTCGCTGGAAGCGTTTGGTCTGCGGCGCTTCGCGGATCTGAGCTAGAATCTGTTCGGCAACGACAAGGTGGTCGCGGGCCTGCCGCCCCGACACTTGGGGCGTGTCGCCCGTCCGAATGCAATGCAAGAAGTCGCGTTGTTCGTCCGCAATGGCGTTGTTCTCGGTAACGGTTAACTCGCGCACCGGCAGCAAATCGGTAAACAGATTGTGTTGCATGCGTTGTCGTTCATCAACGTCCAATTGGCTGACGTCGATCTGGCGCCGCATGACTTTCTTGCTGGGCCGAATCAGTTTCGCGGTCTGCTCGGCGAAATCAACTCCCACATATGCACGTTCTGAGACGATTTGCATTTTTCGCTGCGCCTGAAAGCTCGTACGGGACGCGTTCAGATTGGCAACGCATCCATTGGCGAACTTCAGATGGGCGTGCGCCATATCCTCGTGGGGCCCGAAGATGGTTGTCCCGACGGCGTCGACTTCGACGACCTCGCTTCGCACGATCGACAAAACCAGATCCAGGTCGTGAATCATCAGGTCAAGCACGGCACCGATATCGGTCGACCGAAACGTGTAACCGCCCGATCGAACCGCTTCGATGAAGACCGGGCGTCGAATAAACGGCGTGGCCGCTTGCCAGGCCCCGTTGAAGCGTTCGACGTGTCCGATTTGCAAGACGACCTTGTGCTGTTCGGCCGCGGCCACCAGTTCGTCGGCTTCCAGGACCGTTCGCGCGATCGGCTTTTCGATCAAGGCGTGTACGCCCTGCTTCAGCAGGTCGACGCCGACGTCTCGATGATGGTCCGTCGTCGTGGCGACCACCGCGGCATCGATCTTATCGGCGACATCCAGATGGCTCGCAAAGGCACGGGTGCCAAATTCTTCGGCGACGCGGTTCCGAACTTGTTCGACGGGATCAACCACGCCGACCAATTCGACGCCATCGACCGCACTGAGTAGGCGGGCATGAATTCGCCCCAGGTGGCCCGCTCCAATAACAGCAATTCGTACAGGATTCACGCGGCTTTCCTCCGTTCGCGGCTGCGCCCGTGGCGGCCTTCGTGTTGATTTTGAACAAAACTCAAAAGGTGATTCACGGTCGGGACCAGCATGCCATTGCTGCGGAGAATCTCCCGCGCATGGTCGAGTCCGACTTTTGATCGATACAGCAGGCGATGGGCTTCGGAGAGCGCCTTGATTACGTCGTTGGGAAAGTCACTTCGCTTGAGCGCAACGATGTTGACACACCGAGGACGTGCGGGGGAGCCTTCCACCAGCATGAATGGCGGGACGTCATGCAGCACTCGACTGTGACCGCCGACGAAGCTGAAACTGCCGACGGTTCCGAAGTGGTGGATCCCGACGCCACCCGACAACGTTGCGTCATCGTGGATGTGCACGTGGCCGCCGAGCAGTGCGCCGTTGGCCATGACCACTCGGTCACCCAGGCGACAATCGTGGGCAACGTGGCTCGTCGCCATCAGATAACAGTGGTCGCCGACCACGGTGACGCCGTCTTCTTTGGTGGTCGCCCGATTGATCGTGACGCCTTCGCGAATCACGTTGTAGTCGCCGATCTGAACTTCCGTGGGCTCATCTCGGTAGCTCAGATCCTGCGGCGCCCCGCCAATGACGGCGCCCGGGTACACATGGTTGTGAACCCCCAGCGATACGTGGCCCATCAGCGTGACATTGTTTTCCAGACGCGTTCCGCGGCCGATGCGAACATCAGGACCGACGATGCAGAAAGGACCAATCTCGACATCCGCATCGATTTCGGCCCGCGGATCGATTACCGCAGTGTCCGCCACTTGAATTGTCATATCTGAGATCCATCTCAACGAGGAGCCTTTGCGCTGGTACGCAAAGGAACATCGACTGCATCATCCTTGACACAGTTCACGCGATCTTGAGGGAATTCTGGCTTGAAGGCTTCGTCGTAATGTGTCCTGCTCGTTGCTTCAACGCGGTGACCAGGGCGGCATTTAATCGGTGTCCGCTACGATGCGCGACCACATGGCCGATGATGTCGCAACCGGCCAATGCCAGATCGCCGACCATGTCAAGTGTCTTGTGTCGCACGCACTCGTCGGCAAATCGTACGTCGTTCTTGATCGGCCCATGCTCGTCAAAGACAAGCAAATTGTCATAAGTGACCCGAGCACCGAGGCCGCTTGACCGGAGCCGTGCGGCCTCCGCTTCCAATAAAAACGTTCGAGCCGCGGCAAGCTCCTGGCGAAACACATCCGGCGAGACCGGCGAACTGAACGTCTGGCACCCGATCGGCCCGGGGCCATAGTCCAGCTGATATTCGCAGGAAAGGATGTCTTGCCTTGCAGGATGTGCTTCGACCCACTCCGTTGCCGTCCCGACCCGCACGGTCTCGGTCACCAACAGTTGCGACCGCGGTTCGGACTGAGGTACGATTCCCGCATCATCAAGGGCTTCCACAAAGGCGAAACTGGATCCATCCATCCCCGGCATTTCTGCCTGGTCGACCCAGATTTCGCAATTGTCGATGTGTAAGCCCGCACATGCCGCGATGATGTGTTCGACCATCTCGACCTTGACTCCATCCACCGCCAGCGTCGTGCGACGCGGCATCTCGATGCGATGCATTACGGCGGCTGGAATACGAGGGTAGGATGCGAGATCCGAACGCACAAAGACCAAGCCGGTGCCCGGCGGCGCGGGACGAAAATCGACGCGAACGTCGTTGCCGCTCCACAAACCAAAGCCCGTGACCGATGCAGTCTTGCCGATTGTGCGCTGTCGTCTCAATGAACTATCCACGGTGTCGTGCTTGATGCCTGAGTAACTTCGCAGTTAGTTCCGTCGGGGCGGTTGACCCGGAACCAAGGGGCGATTGCCGCCGTTGCTAACGCGAGGGGGAGGCGTTTGGCGGTTCAGGTCGTCAATGATGGCGTTGGTGATGTTCAGGTTTCGCTGAAAGACCACCGCGCGGTTGATGCCTTGCAGGACCGATTCACGCTTCGTGGCGTCCATCGGTTCGCTGGTGAATCGCATCACCAAGCCAATACCGTACTGGTCGGCGAACTTCGCAACTCGATCCTCGATCTCTTTGTACGAGTTGTAATACACCTTCGCTTCACGCTCGAGGATTTCCTTCCGCTTGCGACCTGTCTCCAGGCTGAGCGTCGTGTGCATCGTCGCGATCTGCTCTTCCAACTGCTTGTATTGTGGCGAACCAGCCGGCGTACCTTGTAACTGCTCCGTCTTGGCAGTGACCTTGTTGCGCTCCTCACGCAAGTACGCCTCGAACGATTCGATCTCCTGCTTGATACCATCCATCGTCTGCTTGAAACGCTGGTGGTTCTTGAAGATGAAGTTAATGTCGATCACCGCGACGCGGGTCCCGGCCGGGACAGCAGAGGTGGGGGCGTTGCCGCGAGGCTGAACCTGCGCGCTGCCCGTCGAAAGTCCCAAACACAATGCGGTAACCACGAACGTGGTCATTCGAAGAACTGTTTTCACTTGTAGCACTCCTTGCTGCCAACGAAGACATCCATGTGGCAAGAGCGCAAACGCTGCGCTCCCCTTCGCCGGACGGTTGCAATGGTCATACCAATCAACAACGAGGCGGTATTCTGTCGTCAACTCGCAAATCGGTAAAGGCCGAAAAATGACTACCGTCGAAATGCCGCAAGGTCTTGGCAGCGCGAGACTTGCCGTCGTCGCTGGCGTCCCATCGATACACCGACATCAAAGCGGCTTTTTTTTTGCACCCCGTCAAGGCCGATTGAAAAAACGGGAAACTCGCTGCAAGAATTACAAGTTACCCAGGATTTGCCGTTTGCCCAGATTTGAATCTTGGCAATAAGCTAGGTTGGCTGCATCGAATGCAATGCCTGGAAGGCCTGGGAAGCCACTTCGGGACCGACATGGCTATGACGGCTCAATTCAACGTGCACACCCCCAGCAAATCCGACCTCGCGCAGCGCGGCAAGCACGGGTGGGAAGTCAATCTCGCCTTCGCCAAACATCAGATGCTCGTGGACGCCATGACGCATGTCCTCGAGGTGCACGTTCACGATACGTGATCCCCAGCGACGAATCTGCGATGCGATCGGGACTTCCCCGAGGCAATGCAAATGGCCGATGTCCAATGTCAGCTCGAGGTGCGGCGAAGCCACACGCTGAGACAACTGCTCAAATCGCGACATGGTGTCGATGAACATCCCCGGCTCCGGTTCGAAACCGACAACGACACCCTGCTGCCTCGCGTAGTCAATGACCTGCGACAGGCTTTCGGTCAACCGCGCGAAGGCGGCCGCTTCGTCAATGTCATCACGCAGGATTCCGGACCACAGCGAAACGCAGTCACTGCCCAACGCGACCGCCAGATCAATGGACGAACGCAGAAACGCAATCCGCCGCCCGCGTTCTTCCGGTCGACCACTCAACAAGGTTGGTTCGTGTTTCGTGCGAGGGTCTAGCAGGTAACGGGCACCGGTCTCGACGACCGAATGCATTGACAGTCGGTTCAGGCACTCGACGACACGCCCTACTTCAGTTTGCAACGTCGGACGAAATGGATTCAGCACATGTTGGTCGACCGTGATGGCCACACTTCGGTAGCCAATGTCGGCGAGAAGTTCGATCGCCTGCACAATGTCATGGTGTGCCAGGCCATTGGTGTTGTAGCCGAGTCTCATGTCGAATAGACCCATTTCCCCAGCGCCACCATCGGGGCCAACAGAGCCAGCACCGCGACGGCCCACGGCCAATCCGCGACAAACAGACAGACCGCGGCGTCCAGCACGATCAATGACATGATGCACTGTTTGACGGCCGCCTGCACACGCTGGGGATGGGGATTAGTGATTGCCAAAATGCAGCGGCGCAGGATCGTGAACGTGAGCATGAACAGGACCAAGGGCCAGACGTATTTCGGGTCAAGCCGAAAGGCAATGCCGGTCTCCTGGACGAGCGGAAACAGTGCCAACAGTCCAATGCCGACCGCCATGACCAGCGTCCCCCAGGCCAGCAGCATCCGATTGCTGGTCTTGGCCTCCGTCCGCGCGAACCAGGTAACGCCAGAGATATAGATCCCGATGCCGCCAGCCACCATCAGGTGCGATGTCGCGAAACCGGCAATGGAGAAGGAATCCCCGAACGCCGTGGCACTCAAGCTCATCCCCAGCAGCACGTTGAAGAAGCGGCATGCGCCCATCGCCAACGGCGCCACAATCGTATTTTTCAGCAGTCCGTCATACAGGAGCACACAGGCGGCCAGGCACGCGGCGACCGCGCCACTTCGCCATGGCAGCGGTACATTGCCGGCAGCAAACCCCGCGCAAGCCCCCAGCACGATGCCGATCACAAGGAACTCGAAGCCCAGCCACCTTGCCCACGCCAGCGAAACCTGTCCGGCGGGGATCGGGCGGTGCGGACGTTCTCGAACATCGGTCTGCACATCAAAGACATCATTCAAGATCATACCGGCCGTGTACAGCAGGCATGACGCCCCGACCAGGCACGCCGCGGGGGTCGCTTGCCCGAACGAAGCGTTGACAAACACCAGCCCCATCGCGACATCCGCAATCGCGGTAAAAACGTTCGGGGCGCGGAAGAGCCTCAGATACGAGAGTAGTTTGGACGGAGGCGGGACCGGCAAGGGGGGAACGGGTTGTGATTCATCGTTCGTCATGACTTACCGAGCGGTCCAGCGGACAGGATGATCACTCCACGTCAATTCCGAGTTTTGCCATCGCTGCCGTGAGGTATTCGCGTGCCTCGCGGGCCGCGTCGTCGGGATTGTCGATGTAAGGGTACAATTCGACCGTGATCCAGCCGTCGTATCCGGTCGCATCGATGGCCTGCAGCGTGGCTTCGAAGTCAACGGCCCCGTGGCCGGGAATCAAGTGTTTGTGAACACGCGTATCGGCGATGTCCTCGAAGTGATAATGCTTGGTGTGCGGCGCCATCTTGGCAACCCAGTCCTGCGGGTCTTCGCCGACGCAATACGCGTGGCCAATGTCAAAATTCAAGCCAACGATGGGCGAATCAATGCGGTCGACAAATTCCAGATACTGGTCGAATTTTTCAATCAGCAATTCGGGTTCCGGTTCGATCAATAGCGCGACATCCAACTTCTCGGCAACTTCGACACATGGCATCAGTTCTTCGTAGAACAGGTCAGCGCCTTCGGCCCAGGACTGCTCGTCGGTCAATAGCCCACCGGGCTCGGTCGTCAGGTTGGGCGCGCCGATCTCTTTGGCCATCTGTAACGCTCGCTTGGTGTGCTCGCGACGGATCGCTCGATAATGCGGGTCCGGATCGGTCCAGCCTGGATGCCAGTAGGGCTGGCGCGGATCCGCCACCGCGTTCATCATAAACGCGTTCACATTGGCAACCTGCAGGTTGTGTTCACCCAGGTGATCGCGGATTGACTGCTTGCGTTCTTCCAACAGGAACGAAGGCCAGGCGTGCGGCACATCCGCCAGCACTTCGATTCCGCTGTAGCCTAATTCCGCAATCTTGCCGATCGTATCTTCGATCGAAAAGTGCATGTACGCGTTACTGCTAAATGCCAACTTCATATCGGTCGTTCTGCGGTCATACCGGGGTGAGAGGGCGGCGCCAATTTGCAAGCCCCTCAGTGTAACTCGCTGCGTCCCGTGCGGGAAGCCACCGGCGGCGTCAATCAGGCCGGGAGAAACCAAGCCTTGGAGTGGTTCGAGAGGCGGGTGCGATCGTCGTGCAGCGGGACTGCCGCGCAGGACCGGCGTGCCCCAGTTTGGTCCTCAGACGCCACTAGAGAAATGCCCCGCCAACGAGGACGAACTAGCTACTGGCACTGCGGTAGCTAAGCAGCGAACGGCGAAACACAAAGCGGGATGCAAACAGACAGACCAGCGTCGCGACGACCCCAAAGGCGCCCAGTGCCAGGCCCAAGCTGCTATCCGGTCGCAAGGGCTGCGCGAGCATGCGTGCCGGTACATTGACCACGATCAACACGGGGACGATGAACGTAAAGAACCAGCGAAGCGGGAGGCCGTAGGTCCCGCTGTAGATCTCCATGGGGTAGCGCGAGAAATTCGTAATGTAAAACCAGAAATCGTAGAGCGACTGGTTGCGCCCCAGCCAGATGCTGGTGGCTGCCAGCGATACCATCAGGCTGTAGAGAATCGCAATCCCGCAGGCCACAAAGACGGGATATAACAGGATCATGATGGGAGTCACTTCGAGCGGATTCGCTTCGCGCGTCGACAACTGAAAAAGGCTGAATCCGAGTAGAATACCGCCGGCCAAGAAATTGATCAGCGACGACCAATTCACACGCTGCAGGGAAACTAAGAACTGCGTGTCGATCGGTTTGAGCAAGGCAAAGTCCAGCCCACCCGTACGAATCAACTCACTGAATTCCTGGGCGTTGGGCATGAAAAACGCCTGAACCACGCTGTTTATCAGCATGGTTGTGGCCAGAAATACAAAGAATTCGTATTGTCCCCAGCCGGTCTTCTCTCCAATCGAATCCGTAAACGTGAAGATCAACAGATAGAAACCCAGGTTCGCGATCATCCATGAGAGCGCGGCAACGGATTCGATGATGAAGTTGACGCGAAAGGTCATGTCGCGGACCAGACTGTTACGTGCAAACGTGAGAAACACGCGCACGTATTGGGGGCGTTCCGAAGTTGGCTTTCCTGCCAAGGTCGGTTCAGCCGTCGAGACTGGCGAATCCTGCGATAACACCTTACCCTCCAAATCCGCTGTAACGCTTGATGCCCCGGTGGTACAGCCAACGCGACAACACAACAAAAAAGAGGATCCAAAAGACTTCCACCGACAGGCCCCAAATGAGATCGGGCCCGCTGACCTTGCCCAGAAAGACCGCCGACGGAAAATACGCCAGGTACTTCAGCGGCAACAAGTCCACCAGAGTCGCCCACGGTTCGGGCAGCATGTCCAGCGGGAACATGTGCCCGGAAAGAAAAAAACTAAACAACATATAGATAAATAGAATCGAAGTGACTTCCAGCCACCAAAAGCCGATCAGCCCGATCGTGGCCTCCAGGAAATAGCCCAACACGAAGCCCATTACCAGCGAGGCCAGGAAGGCCGCCAGCGTGAACAGCGAGTGTGTCGCGGCTTCCGGCGGAAGCTCGCGAAACATATTTCGACAAAGGAAGAAGACCAGTGCGAACGGCCCGATGGCAACCGAATAGTAAGCGACCTTGTGCGCGATTCGGCCGAGCAGCATGAAGCCGAGCATATCGACGGGCTGAATCAAGTACTTCTTGATCTCGCCATCGCGAATCTGGCGGGCGATTCCGGAGGCCAGACCGGGCATGCTGGAGAACGCGCGACTCAGCATGGTGAGCAGGTAGTAGGCGACGAATTCTGTGTAACCGTACCCGCCCAGGCTGATGTCGCCGATGTCATCCGCGCCGCGCGAATCCTTGACCGCCTCGAAAATGGCATACCAGAGGAAGATCTGGGTCACGATTGGCAGGAAACGCATCAGCGTTCCCAATGCAAAGTCGCCACGGTACACCAACCGCTCTTCCAGACAGATGCGCAGGATCGTCCACCAGGTTTTGACGCGGATTGCAGGTGTCATTGCGAGACCGAACTCTTTTCCGGTTGCGCCTCTCGAGCGGCTTGCGCATCGTCGACGCTGGCATACAAGCTGGCAATCACCTCTTCCAGCGGCGGGTCTTCGACCGCCACATCCACGATCATGTGCTCGGCGAGGATCGCGGCGAGCGTCTTGGCGACCGCCGCGCGGGGAACGCGAATTTTGGCCCGTGGCGGCTCACGCTCCAGCACTTCGCCAAAGCGGTCCATGTTATGAATCGCATCCTCTTCGGCGAATTGCAGGGTAATGACCTTATGCCCGCTGAAACTGTCGATGATGCCGCTCAGCGAGCCGTCGTATTCGATTCGACCCTGGGTGATGATCACGACACGTTTGCAGAGCGCCGCGACATCCTTCATGTAGTGGCTGGTCAGCAGGATCGTGATGTTACGCTCGGCCTGATAGTGCTTGAGGAATTTTTGGATATTGTGCTGGGCCACGACATCCAACCCGATTGTCGGCTCGTCCAGAAAGAGCACATCGGGAGAATGCAGCAGCGCGGCGGTCAACTCCATCTTCATGCGTTCGCCGAGTGATAGTTCACGCACGGGCTGGCGCAGCAGTTCACGCACCTTCAGCAGATCGGTCAATTCGTCCCGAGTTCGTTCGAATGCCTGCGGCTCAATGCGATAAATCTGCTGGTGGAGGCGAAATGACTCCTGTGCGGGCAAATCCCACCACAACTGGTTTTTTTGTCCCATGACCAGCGCAAACCGGCGGCGGTAGGCGTTTTCGCGCTTCCACGGGATGTGCCCCATGACCCGTGCCGTCCCCGAGACGGGGTTGATGACACCCGAAAGCAGTTTGAGCGTGGTGGTCTTGCCGGCGCCGTTGGGGCCCAAAAAGGCTACGAACTCGCCTTCCTCAACCGTCAAGTTGATCCCCCGCACCGCTTCGACGTCGCGATGCTCACGGCGAAAGAGGCCCCGCAATGAAGCGACCAGCCCCTCCTTTTTCTGGTAGACCCGATAGCTCTTGGTCAGGTCTTCAATCTCGATAATCGACATGACGGTGGATTATAAGTGCGGCTGGAATGCGAAGATAGGACGGCCACGGATCGCGTTGTCGCATTTTGGGTGCTGGGCTATAATCCGGCGAATCGGCACATGGGTGCTGACATTATGCCGACTGGTCCTTTGGAGTTGGAGACTGGGTCACGACATTTACATCGCCTCGAATTGGGATCGGCCACGACACACATCGCCTGGAACGCCCGGGACCATTGCTGATCGGCGGCATGGAAATCCCGTTTGACAAGCACTTGGTCGGCCACAGTGATGCCGACGTCCTGCTCCACGCGGTAACGGATGCCCTGCTCGGAGCGGCGGCGCTGGGCGACATCGGTGACCTGTTCCCCAACACCGATGAGGCGAACCGTGACCGCAGTTCGGCGGAAATGTTGGCGATCGCCTATAACAAGGTTGTCGCGGCCGGATATCAGATCGGGAATCTCGATTGCATTGTTTTTGCCGAGCGACCAAAGCTCACCCCGCATAAATCCAGCATTGGCCAGCGTCTGGCGGAGATTCTCGAAATCGCCGCCGAGCAAGTCAATGTGAAAGCCAAGACCGGCGAGGGAGTCGGCACGATCGGAAACGAGCAGGCCATCAGCGCGCAATGCATCGCCCTGCTGTACGTCACGGGTGAGCATTCAGTAAGCGAAAACAGCTCAGAAACGGATTGACATGTCTTCAGCAACGGAAACCGACCACGTGACGACCAGCACCCTGCCTCCCAACGCCGTACGCGTCTACAACACGCTCTCGAAGCAAAAGGAACCGTTCGAGCCGCTGACGCCCGGCAAGGTAGGGATCTACCTTTGCGGCCCCACGGTCTACAAAGAAGCTCACATCGGACATATGGTTGGTCCGGTCATCTTCGATGCCATCAAACGCTACCTCGTCTATTGCGGCTACGACGTCACCTGGGTCGTCAATATTACCGATGTCGATGACAAGCTCATTGACGAAGCGAGGAAGCGGCAGCTCACGATGCAGCAGATCGCCGAGGAAAATATTGCGGACTATGTCGGGAATCTGCAGGCGTTGGGTGTCGATCAGATCGACGTGATGCCCAAGGCAACCGAGCACATCGGCGATATTATCGATTTCATTTCGAATTTGATTGAGAAAGGTTTTGCCTACGACGCCGATGGTGACGTGTTCTTCGATGTCATGCGCGATCCGGATTATGGCAAGCTCAGCAACCGTTCGGCGGACGACCAGCAGGGGGAAGGGGGCGGGGCGGCTGCCAAGAAACGCTCGCCCAGCGACTTCGCACTGTGGAAATCGGCCAAGCCCAATGAGCCCTCCTGGGATAGCCCCTGGGGCCAGGGCCGCCCCGGGTGGCATATCGAATGCTCGGCCATGAGCCACAAGATTCTGGGCGAGACGTTTGATATTCACGGCGGGGGACTCGACCTGGTCTTCCCGCACCATGAGAACGAAGTGGCCCAGAGCGAATGCTGCCACGGCAAACCGATGGTCAAGTACTGGATGCATAACGGCCTGATGCGCGCCGCCGCGGCCGGCAAGGTCGGCGGACGGACCGAACGCGAGGCACAGGCCGACGACGCCGACACGCCGGCCGCCACCAAGGAAACCAAGATCAGCCGCTCGAAAGGCGCTGGCGGGCTGGCCGAACTGATCAAGCGGCACGGAGGAGAACGTATCCGCTTCTTCCTGCTGCGGACACATTACCGCAGCACGATTGTCTTCAACGATGAAGGCATTGAGGAAGCCGGTACCGGCCTGGAGACGTTTCATCGGTTCTTCGAGCGGTACGCGCGTGTTACCGGCCAGGATTACTACAGCCTGCCCGCCAACGGCCGTCGAAGCGACGGCGAATTTGATCCTCAATCCGACGCCCTGCTCGGCAAGGTCCACGCCCACCGCGAGAGCTTCCTCGCCAAAATGGACGACGATTTCAACACCGGCGCGGCCGTCAGCGAGTTGTTCGAATTGGTGCGATTACTGAATCGGTTCATGGATCGGCAGAAACTCGAAGCCGCCGAATACCAGGACCCCCACGCCATGGCATCCCTGCAGCGTGGTGTCCAGACCCTCCGCGAGCTGTCGTCGATTTTGGGGCTGTTTCAGCAAGCTCCCGACAAGCCGGGCGGAGGCGATGCTCTGACCGGAAAACTGATGGAGCTGATGATCGCGCTGCGGGCCGAGGCACGGGCCAATAAGGATTATGCCACATCCGACCGCATTCGCGATGGACTACGCGAGCTCGGAATTACCATCGAAGATCGCAAAGATGGCACGGGATGGAGGTTGGAATAACCCATGGCGGACGCTCCCTGCGAGCCGGAACGTCTTATCCTGGGCGTCGATCCCGGCCTGAACATTACCGGCTACGGTATTTTGCGTGTGGTGCCGGCCGGCTTCGAATTGGTCGAAGCGGGCGTCGTTCGAACGCGCCAACGCGGTTCGATGGGCGACCGCCTCAAGGAACTCCACGCGGGGATCGCCGATGTCGTGAAATCGTTTGCGCCGGCGACGATGGCACTCGAGGAACTTTACTCGCACTATGCGCGGCCCCGGACCTCCATCCTGATGGGGCATGCGCGGGGCGTGATTTGCCTGGCGGCCGCCCAGCACGATGTCCCGATCGTCAACTACGCCGCGACGCAGGTCAAACGGATCCTGACCGGCAACGGTCGGGCCCCCAAGACGCAAATGCAAGACGCCATCTGTCGCGAGTTTGGTTTGCTGGCACCGCCAGAACCGCCGGATGTGGCGGACGCTCTGGCCATCGCCCTTTGCCACCATTATCTTGGGTCGAAAGCCGCGTGACCGTCGCCGACGAATCAAAAGCTGTTGCCTGGGGGCACCCTGGGTTCTAAATGGAGACGCCTGCGGCGCGAGGTCATGCGTGGCGGCCATACGCGTTCGCGTCACCCCCGACGCATGCGCTGCATTGATGAGGAAACCGAGTTGATTACGAAGATCACAGGGAAGCTACTTTCAGTCGGCGAGGATGCCACGGTCGCGGTCGATCCGTTCGAGTACGCGGTCGGAATCCCCGATTTCAATCGCCGCCAGTTGCAGTCGCAGATTGGCCAGCAGGTCAGCCTGCACACCCTGCATCACATGGATGGCAATCCAGCGCACGGCAAACTCACGCCGCGACTGATTGGCTTTCTCCGGGCCGAGGAACGCGAGTTCTTTGAAATGTTCTGCTCGGTGGACGGCGTCGGGGTCAAGAAGGCGCTCCGTGCCATGATCAAGCCGGTCCAGGATGTGGCCGTGTTGATCGAAGAGCAGGATGCCAAGGGCCTCTCGACGTTACCCGGAATCGGACCGGCCACGGCAGAGCGGATCATTGCCAAGCTGCGGCGAAAAATGCCGAAGTTTGCACTGATCGTGGGCATCGATGTCCCCGCGTCGGACGTCAAACGGGACGTGGTCGACGATGCCTTTATTGCCCTGTGTGCCCTGGGGCATAGTGAAGCGGATGCGCGGCGGCTGCTCGACACCGCGCTGGCCAGCAAGAGAAAATTCAAGGA
>JAUIHJ010000689.1 GCA_030432015.1 bacterium | reverse complement strand
GCTATTGTGGCAGCTAAAGCACTCGTTTTCGGAAGCGACATTTTGGGTAAACGTCTCGATTGTGGCGTTGGACAGCTCGGTTGACCCTGTGATCAACCCTTTGTCGGCATTGGGATTCCAATTTGGCTGCAAGGCGTCGGTCTTGACGAACCAGATCGCGCCGACTTCGAAGTAATTTCGCCAGACGGAACCGGGGGCCATGGCCTGGTGCATGGCCCGGTTGAGATCATCAATATTGTTCTGGTTGGCGCTGTTGCCGCCACCGAGCCGGTATTGGCGCGCGACAAAGGTGACGGGCGTCAACTCCTGAGTGGCTTCGTTGAGCGTGAGGATCGGCTTGCCGTTTTGATTGCACTCTGACATCGTCGTGTTGGCTGGATAGAACGTGAAGTCTGCTTCGGAGACATTCTTGTCCCGCTGTTGGCTGGCGACGACGTACGGCGCATTGTCAACGTGCTCGAACGTGGCCCAGATCGCCTCGGGGTGCCCAGCCACGACAATCGCGATATGGAATCCGACGAGGGCGACCTGGACACCTTTTTCCGTCTTCGGGTTGGCAGGGATACCAATTTGCCCGTTGTCGTTGGTCAACAATTCGATCTCCGCTTGCGTCGTGTAGAACTTGCTGACGTCTTCGCCCTCCTGGACAATTTTCCAGGCGGCTTTCAGCGAAAGCGAACCGACCGGAAAATCAGTTGTATCCGGAAACTCTCGCAAAGCTTCGGGATCGTAAAGCCGGTTCTCCAGCACGAAATCGCGGTAGACATCGTTGATCATCATCGTCGTGTAGACGGCGCGACCATTCGCATCGACGAGGATCCCTTCTGAATTCGCCTGCTGCACGCCACCGAGAATGTGGTTGGTATCGTCCTTGGAATCAGGTTTGATCGCGTTGTCAGTGTACATGGTCTCGAAACGCAGTTTCCCGCCTTCGACCGCCTCGGTCAGCCAACGGAAGTATTGCCACGAGATCTCGTGAAACGCCAGGTTACTGGTCGACTCGAATTTCTCCGGCTGGGGTTTGGTAACCGGCTGGACGACCGGGTCGGGTGATTCATCCGTGTGTGGCGGCTGATCGTCTTGATCCACGTGGCCTGGGCCGCCTGGCGGAGTTGCTCCCCCAGGGCCGTCGCCGCGGGTGAGAAACCCGATTGCTACACCGATCCCCAAGGCGACGACCGCCACCGATATCACTTGATTCGAGGAAAGTAGCGTCTTCATGGCTGCTCCAATTCGGTTGATTGACGACGTACGTTGCGCGCAGAGCGGCAGCTTCCAACTTGCTACCCGTCAGAGTACCCAATGCCCATTTGAAACACAGACCTCGATTTGAAAGCAAGCATCGTTGGGTCAAGGTGTTCGTTGTCGCGATCTACCGCCTGCCCAAAGTCAACGATGGCCGTCCGCGTATGTCCAGCAGCGTACGCTTCATGCTCGACGCTTGCAAACAACTCGCCTGAAATTTTCGTGCGATCACGAACGAACCCGGTGTTTTTGCGGTCCGCCTGGCATCAATCGCATTCTCGATGCGCCCCAATTAGACTGAAACTTAACGCGTCACCGAGGGCGGCGCAGGGATCACTCGAGAAAACATCGTGGCGGGGAAGGGGACGTATTGATGGCTGTGACTCGCAGCTCGCTTGTTCGTATCGGCATTTTTCTGTTTGTATTTGTGCTCAGCGTAGGCCTCTCCGCCCTGCTTTCGACCTGGTTTGTCGTGCGGCAACTCTCTGCCGCCGTACAGCAACAGACCGCCGAGCCAGCCGCCGACGCCGCCGGATCAGCACGCGACGTACCAGCGGTCGAAATCGACTTCTACGATGCGACGGGCATCACGCGCGACCAGCTGCGGACATTCTTGCGCGACTTTTGCCAACGGGAACAGGTCGACAATTATCCGGCGCTCGTGACGCTCCAGGACCACCATGGAGACTACCTGGTCGAGAGTCGCGTCATTGTTCGCTGGAACGGGGGCGAGCATCGGTTGCTGGTTGGCAAGACAGGCGTGGTGCAATTCCTGCTGGCCGAACCCATGCTGGAGGGCCTGAAGATCATTGCGCCGCAAGGGTATCAGACGCTGCGGCAAAGGAGCGTCCCGCTGGGGAGTGCCTACGACCCCGAGGAGAAACTCGACACTGCGGAGTTACCCTTTCATGTCCATTACGATGGCACCACGCGGACCGTGATCAGTCGCGAGCTGGCACGCTTGAAGGACGAAGCCCAGGGGCTGCCCCTGGCCGACTTTCAGGAGCAACTGCGGCGCAGGACCTGCACATTGGAGTTGGCGCCGCCCGCTGCAACGAAGATGACGGCCGAGGAGATCTTCCGCAGAAACCGGCGCGCGGTCGTCATTGTCGTGCATCTCATGGCGGACGGCCAACAGACGCATGCGACCGGCTTCGTCCTGGATGGCTCGGGCGTGATCGCGACCAACTACCACGTTGTGGACAAACCCAAGGCAATCGTGCGAGGTGTCTTGACTGCCGACGGCGACATGTTCCCGATCACCGAGGTGCTGGCTGCCGACAAGGCGGGCGATGTCGTACTGCTCAAAATCGACGCGACCGATCTGCCGGCCACCTCGCTATCGACCGCGGATGCGGAGGGCGCGGCGGTGACGTTGATCTCGCATCCCAACATGAGTTACTACACCTTGACCCAGGGCTACATCACCAGGTACTGGGCCGACACGCAACATGGGCGGGTGACACTGCGGATGGGCGTCACGGCCGAGTTCGCGGGAGGCTCAAGCGGAGCCCCCCTGTTCAACGCGTCCGGCAACGTGGCGGGGATCGTCTCGTCGACCGCCAACGTCGGCTACCAGATGGTGAACCGCATGGCGATCCCCGCGCACACCATCAGGCAACTCATCCGTGCCCCCGCCGACTCTGACCCGTGAGGTGTCGATGACGACCAACGCCTACCGCATCCGTATCGTCTTCTACCTGATTGCCATCGGGTTGTTAGGATGGATGGCATATCGCCAGGTCAAGCCAGACCGATTCGCGGTGGAATTCTCCGAAGTGCTCGAGCTTGTCGAAGCGTCGTACGTCGAGCCGGTCGAGCGTCGTGAGCTGTTCGAAGATGCCATGATCGGCCTGACGGCGCGGCTCGACCTTCACTCGACCTATATCGCCCCGGACGCGGCGAAGCAGCTCGATGTCATCCTGGAACGCGAATACGCGGGGGTAGGGATGACCGTTGAAAAGCGGAGCCTGGGCGGCCCCTTGATTGTGCTCAGTCCATTCTTCAGCACACCGGCGTATCAGGCGGGAATTCGAGCTGGCGACGCCATCCACGAGATTGACGGCATCTCCACGCTAGGTATGCCGCGAAGCGATGCCGTCATGCGGATCCGAGGCGAGGCGGGGGCGCCCGTTCGCCTGCGGCTTCGGCACGCGGGCGAACAGGAAATGGTGGAGACCGCCATCACCCGCGAACGCATCTCGCTGCCGTCGCTGATCGGCGATGCCCGTCGTGCGGATGGTAGTTGGGATTTTCACCTGCAAGAAGATCCCCGAATCGCCTATGTCCGCCTGGTGTCGTTCGGTCGTCGTAGTAGTGACGAGCTCAAGGAAGTGCTCGCACCGGGGGCCACACCCTCGTTCCAGGCGATGATCCTGGACCTCCGGGACAACGCGGGAGGACACTTGCAAGCTGCCGTGGAGATTTGCGACATGTTCCTCGACCGGGGTGTCATCGTGACCACGCGGGACCGGGAAGGAGCGATCCGCGAACAATTTGCAGCCGGCGCGTCACCCCCCATCCCGCCAGAGATTCCCCTGACGATTCTGGTCAACAAGTACTCGGCCAGTTCCAGCGAAATCGTGTCGGCCTGTTTGCAGGACCACGATCGGGCAGTCGTGATTGGCGAGCGGACCTGGGGTAAGGGAAGCGTGCAAAAGGTCTTTCGGCTGAAAGAAAGCGGCGGCGCGCTGAAGCTGACCGTCGCCACGTACTGGCGACCCAGCGGCGAAAATATCCAGCGGGGGCGAACGATGGATGAAGACGATGTGTGGGGTGTTCAACCCAACAGCGGCTTTGAAGTTGTGCTGAGCGACGAGCAAGCACGTGAGATCTGGTTGCAACGCCGCTGGCGTGATGTTCCCCAGAGCGAGACGGATCAACCGCAGGTAGATGAAGCGCAATCACCCGTCGAGTCGTCCTCGCCGCCGAACGATCCCGTGCCGAATGGCGAATCACCTCAATCAGAGCAAGATCTGCCCGGCCGTGTCTCCCCGTCGACCACTCCGATCGATGATCCCGTGCTCCGGCGGGCCATCGACTTCCTCCAATCGAAGCTCGCACCGTCACCCAGCCTTGCGGCTCGTCGTTGACGTGCGGACAGGCTGGTGCTGGCTTCCCGCGGCGAACCGATCACGGGAAGAAAGCCTGCGCAACTTAAGCGCGAGGCGACGACTGACGGAGCGACTGAGGCGAGCGAGAATGGCGGTGGGTCGATAGCGCTTGGCCTGCCGGCGAATCAGGTCGTGACGCGTCGCCGCCCACCACTGCAAATATTGCCCTGCGGCCCGGGACTCGGCAGCCGGATCCGACAATCTCATCCGATGCTCGACGATCACCTCGCCAT
>JAUIHJ010000688.1 GCA_030432015.1 bacterium | reverse complement strand
GCGTTGTGCACGCCAACGCCACGCCGCACCCCGCCATCTGCGCGCGACGACAATCTCTGAGGAGACGTTGGCAACCAAGACCGAGTTGGACCGTCCGTTTCGCAATTACGTCTCGGTGTATCGTGGCGCGATGATGATGGCGGAGGTCTTATCGTTCTTCGTGCTGTTGAAGATCACCAAGCTGCAGAACGAGGCGATGCTGCCTTGGATGGCCTGGGGATTTGTGGCCGTCACGACGCCGCTGGCGCATGTGCTCTACAACCGCCTCGACATGGGGCTGCTGCTGCTCTTGTTGATCTGGATCTATGGGCGGATCCGTTCCTTGGAGCATGGTCCATTGTCCGTCTGGAATATAATCTCGTACGTCGCGCTGGGCTTGACGATTCCGTACAAGCTGGTCGGCATGATCGTCGTTCCCTTTGTCTTATTTGCGGACACGCGGGGAGTATCGAGTGGGCGCGACAAGCTAAAGGTTGGCTTGCTGCTCTCGGTTGCCTGCCTGTCAGTGGCGGTGTGGCCGTTTGCGGCGCAGTGGGTTTCATCCGGCCCGGCGACTCTGTCGTTCTTCAAGTACCATTCCGAGCGTGGCATCGAGATCGAATCGACGTACGCCAGCGGCTTGATGGTTCTTTCGCTGATGGGCCTTCCGATTGAGACCGAGGTTTCGTACGGCTCGGCCAACCTGGTGACGCCGATTTCCGCCGGTCTGGCGAAAGCCTCCGCATTCATCTTGCTGACCGCATTGGGATTGTTGGCTGCGTCGGTCTATCGTCTTGGCCGGCACCACCGTGTTGCCGGCTATCACGCTGGGGTGCTGGCGATTCTGTTGTTGCTGCTTTGTTCGAAAGTTCTCTCGGCGCAATACTTCGTCTTTGCGCTCCCCCTGTTGCTTCTGCTGACAATTCAGTTGAGGCCCAAATGGGTTTGGTTTGTGATTCCGACGCTGATGCTGATGGCGGTCATTACGACGTTGGTTTTCCCCTATCTCTGGTTTGAAACATATATCGGCTCCGGTTTGCCGAACCCGTACTGCCTGGTTCCCGACTTGAATGTTCTCCCCTGTGCGTTGCTGTGCCTCCGTAATCTGTTGTTTGCGGTTCTGGTCGCGGCGTTCTGGTGGACGCTTGCCTTTGGTGGACCTCGGGAGCAACCATGTTAAAACGATCCGAGCAAACCGATCCGTCCCGCGGCACGGATGCTGCCGGCGAACCGCGCGTGGTGGCTCGGCGCGGCGCCTGCTGGGCCGCGTCGGTTGTGCTCGGCTTTTACCTGCTCCTGGGCGTGGTCCTCAAGCTGACGCACGGGCATTTTCACGAACTGTTGTTGTTCGTGCTGGTTGCCGGTTTTCTCGGATATGTGTGGGTCGGTCTGCGCGACGCTGGGCAACCATTGGGCAGGTCGGATCTTCGAGTCATGACACGCCGTATTGGCGCGGTCACGATGCTGCTGGCCATGCTCATGTGGCTGAGTCCCGAACTCCTGTATCGTCAAGACAACGCCGCATCGCGATTATTCGTTCCGGTGACGGCGATCATTCTGGCGGCCACCGCCATCCTCTGGCTCACCACGCTGAAGACGGTTCGCCTGGCCTGGCAATTCGAATTTGGGGTCTGGTTGACGGCCGTCTGCGGGGCCTTGGCGCTGCGCGTCTTGACGTTGTTTGCCTCGCCAGAGCCCTTCATCGACGTGTGGGTCATTGGCAACCTGGGCAGCGATGCATTTCTGGCGGGAACCAATCCGTACGTGGCCAGCTATCCCGACATTTATCAGGGCCAGTACGATCATGTACCGCACTTTTTTTATTGGCCAGCCTACATGCTGACTGTTGCGCCATTTCGGGGCCTGTTCGGCGACGTCCGGGCCGCGACCATTGCCACCGATGTCGTGATTGTCGGCCTGCTTTATGCAATGTCCCGCCGGCTCGGTATACCGCGAAAAACAGGGCGTCTGCTCTGCCTGTTGTGGTTGCTACACCCGGTTTCGCTATTCGTCCTCGAACTGTCCTGGATCGACCCGGTCCTGATGGCGGGCATGATGGTCGTTTTCATCTGCCTCCTCAATGGCTGGTGGGCGGCTACGGGGGTTGCCTTGGCCTACCTGGTCGGCATTAAACAGTACGGTGCGCTGGTCGCATTTTTGGTCTTGGCCACCCTGATCACGCGGCGCTGGCGAGGTCTCGATGACGTCGACTTACGCACGCTCGTGTTGTCCGGCGCTGGCGCCACGATCGCGATTTTTGGTCCCTTTTTGTTACTCGATGCCGGCGCCTTCTATGAAAGCACGCTGCAGCCTTATCTCGACGTCGGCCTGAGGCCCGATGCGTTGTCGATTCCGGCCGAGATCTACAACTCGCGGGGCACCCGTGTCCCAGATCATGTGCTGCTCGGGATCGTGCTGCTGGTGATTGGTGGTGTCACGACCTGGTTGGTACGGTCCAGCGCCGGCCTCGTGCGGCTCACCTTCGCCATCACAGTCGTTCTTTGCACCTTCTTTCTGCTGGGCAAACTCGCTTTCTGTAATTACTACTACCTGGTTTCCTTCTGCGCGTTGCTCCACCTGCTGATGCGACTATCCCCGGTTAGCACGTCGTGGCTTGTCATTCGGCCACCGGGGTTGCCAGCAACGGCCAGCTTGACGTAGTGCCACGCGGTAGACCAATAACATTGAATCGTAACACTGGATCGACACATGAGTTCCGCGCACCATGAAGTCGCAGACGATCAAGCCGCTGCTTCGCGGCAGATCGCCGCAAGGTCGGTCTTGACTGCGTCGTGGCCGCGTCTCGTTCCGGTGCTCGTGACGCTGATCGCGGCGGTTTATCTGGTGCCCTTCGTCGACCGCGGCTGGATTCCTCACGACGAGGGTTTGCTGGGGCAATCTGCCGAACGGGTCCTCAACGGTGAGATTCCTCATCGAGACTTTGATGACACCTACACCGGCGGACAGAGTCTTCTGCACGCACAGGCGTTTCGCTGGCTGGGCATCCGACTGGAATCGTTGCGTTGGGTCCTGTTCGCCGCGACGTTGGTGTTCGTTCCCGTTGTCTATTCCATCGCGGCGCGTGTCTCGAGCCCGGGGCTCGCGGCCTTGGTGACCCTGAACTGTGTGGTCTGGAGCGTCCCCAACTATTTTGCCGCAATGCCTTCATGGTACGTGTTGTTTTTGGCAACCTTTGGCGTCGCCTTCCTCTTGCGTTACCTCGACACCGGCCAGGACCGCTGGTTGTTCGCGGCCGGCCTCTGCGGCGGCTTGGCACTACTGCTGAAGATCGTCGGTCTGTACTTCATTGCAGCGGCGTTGCTGTTCCTGGCTTTTCATGAATCACAGCGGGACGCGGCAGGCGAGCATTCACGAAAGCGATCTTGGGGCTTCGCGGCATTGGTCGCATTGATCGGTACGACGCTGGCGGCGATGGTCATAAAACTGGTCGGTGCGAGCGGTCGTTCCGACTTCACGAGCGTCGTGCACTTGCTGGTTCCCAGCGGCGCCGTCTGCCTCGCGCTGATCCTCGTCGCCGTCCGCAGCGCGCGAGGATCCTTCGGAGCCCATCTTCGCCAATTGACAAGAACGGTCGCGACGCTGCTGGGGGGCGTGGCGGTCCCGGTGCTGCTCTTCCTGCTTTTTTACATTCGCCTGAATGCACTCGTCCCCCTTTATCAAGGCGTCATTGTGCTGCCAACGCTGCGGCTTGAGCATACCGACGTTGGCCTCCCCCCTGGCCTGACGCTGGTCTTGGTCCTGCTCCCCACAAGTGTGCTCCTGGCTGGCCTGGTCCCCCCTTCGCGTCAGCGGTTGGTCTTCATGACCCGCGCCATCGTGGTGCTCATTGTGGGGCTATTGCTGTACTTCGGGAATGCGCGCTACTACGAAATCTGGTATTCGCTGCGCGGCTTGCTGCCGGTGGTGGCCGTCGCAGTTTGCGGCCTGTTGGTCTGGCAAAACTCAGCGGGCAGGGAGGAGCCCACCAGACACGCGCTGTTCCTGATCACCGCCACGGCAGCGTTGTTCAGTTTGATTCAATTTCCCTACGCCGCCCCGGTCTATTTCTGTTACTACGCTCCGTTGTTGCTGTTGGCCGTACACTTTCTCGTCGCTTCGATTCCACGACTGCGGTTTGCCTTCGTCGCACTACTCGTCCTGTATGGTGGTTTTGGAGTTTGCCACCTGAATCAGGGATACTGGACACTCCCAGCGAATCGGGTTGCGGCAAACGACCATCGGCTCAACATCGACCGCGCCGCGCTCCACGTTTCAGCCGGCCAGCAGCGGGACTATGAGACGATCGTCAAGCTCATCCACGACCACTCGCCCGCCGACGCGCCGATCCTGGCCAGCCCCGATTGTCCCCAGATCTACTTCCTCAGCGAGCGTCGGAATCCGACGCGAACGATGTACGACTTTTTCGATCGACGCGAAGATCGCATCCAGGGACTCGTCGCCATGCTCACCGAAGCACGCGTCGATGTTGCGGTTATCAACTTGAAACCGGTCTTCTCGCCTCCGCTGGATGGTCGATTGGAAAAAGCCATTCGAGCGAGCCTGCCGAATCGCACTCAGGTTGGCGACTTCATCGTCGCCTGGCGAACGCCGCGAGACGACG
>JAUIHJ010000009.1 GCA_030432015.1 bacterium | reverse complement strand
ATCTGATCGGCTTGCTTATACGCGACGCAACGGCCATTACGCAGAATCAACGCGTTCTTATGCATTGCAGCAACCCGCGGGCCGTCGGTCACAATCCCGGCAAGGTTGAGCGGATCGGCGGCCGAAAGCAGCAGCCAGGTGTCGTCGGCCGCAGCTTCACGCATCTCCCGCAGCGGCTCGACGGCCCGTTCGTCCGCAAATTGTTCGCCACCCACGCCGCTGACAAACCGGCCCCCACGAACATCGCCCCGCAGCTCCAAGCGGCGGAATGTGTAAACCAGATCACGCCACGGCGGTGCCGCCGCTTCACGCGCCAGCAGATCCCGAAACACCACGCCATACCGGCGGAGCAGCAAGCGGCACCAGTTTTCCAGCCGCAACTCGGCGGCCGGCGGCGGGCCGAGATGGCCGGGAAAGCAGGACCATCGCCCGCTCGGCGAGCCAACCGCACTGGCCGCCACGCCGTTGATCCCGCGACGATTGCCTCGATGACGCGACGACCGTCGCCCCCCCGACTGCCGCGCCGCAGCCATGGCACGAATCGGAGCGAACGCATCGGATGTAACAAGCCCGTTGGCGGCGAGTTCCCGCAACGCCTCTTCCAATTCGGTTGGCAGAAGCTCGGCGATGTCGGCCAGTTCGGGGAAGAACAACGCACCGCGTGATTGCAACGTCTCGAAGGCACGACGGGCGCGCGAACCAAGGCCCTGCGCTGCCGCGGCCTCGCTGGGGTCGATCGTCGCGTCCTCGCGAGGCACCAACCAAGTCAGCTCACTACGGAGGACTAACGACAAGGGCATCGCCCTGGTAATGGCGGCCCGCGATGTCGCGCTGCGCTGCGTGTCACGCTGCGGCGTGCAAAGACGGCCCCACACCACCTCGCCCGCCATGAATAGCTGGTCGAGCCATTGGGGATCATATTGATCGACGCGGGCGGCGAGCACCGACTCCCACAGTCCGGCCGGCAGGTTGAATCCCTGCAGCTGGACAATCGCTTCGCGAACACCCACCTGCCCGGCCCAACCATGGTCTCGCGTCAGTCGATGATGGCGAACCAAGAACCGCACATACTCTTCCGGCTCGACCGGCTTGATCCGGCTGCGCAAGCCATCCATTGTCCGCCGGTGAATACGTGCCAGGAGTCGGCGGTCGCACCATTGAACGTCGGCCTCGGGTGCGCTGGTTGCGGCGTGCTTGGTTGCGGCTTCGCTCGTCGCTGGAGCGTCGGCCGAGCGAGGTTCGAATTGGCCCCGCAGGACAATGCCGCGCCCCTCGAGCGCTTCCAGCGCCGCTTCGATCGGACGGACTGCGAGTCCAAAATGGTGCGCCAATCCGGTCGCGGTGATCGGTCCACAAACCTGCAACCGACCTCGCACGACTTCCGCCATGGCCTCCGTGAATTCAAGCTGCCGCTCCAGTTCAGCCGGCAATTCGACCGGTGGCGTCATCCGAGCCGTGGGAAAAAGGGCCCGCGCGACGGGCCAGGTTTCGCTGGCGATCCAGAAGCAACGAGCGGCGACGGTCATCGTGGTCGCCCGCCCAGCCTGCACCAATTCGTCAAACCAGTCACACCACGCCGGGCCTTCGTCATCGCGCAGCAGCACCATCGTCGACAGCGCATCGTGCAGTTCATCCGCATTACGGATCAGTGGCCAGGCTTCACTGCGTACAGCCGCAATGGCCGCGGGATCCAATCGCGCGAGATCGCGAACGTCTTCGGCCGTCACTCCACGTCGCGTGGCGACGGCCCGCGTCCGCCGTTCTTCCAGCGGCGCGTCGTCCAGGAAGGCGTACGGATTGGCGTTGAGCAACTCATAGGAGAAGGGGGATGGTTCGCGCGTCTCCCGCGCGATCAGTTCGATCTCACCGGTCTGAATTTCCCGCAACACATCCACCCAGCGGTCGGCATCCATCGCCTCGGTCAGGCAATCGTGCATCGTCTGACGGACCAGCGGATGGTCCGGGATTTCGACATCGCCGTGATGATTTTCCAAACAGCCAACCGTTTCCGGAAACGCCGCGGCCAGAAGGTCGTCCGAGCGAAACCGCTGCAGATGGGGCGGCACTTTCTTGCCGGCCTGATTCCGCAACACGGCCAGAGCCCGCGTCACGTTCCAGCGCCAGCGAACTTGAAACATGGGGGCCGCCAAGACCGCTTGCCGCAGGAGTGGTTCTGCGTTGTGCGGTCCCAACATCTTGAACAAAGACTCGATCGGAAAGCTATGCTGCGGTCCAATGGAGAGCAGGATCCCGTTATCGGTCGCGGCGGCTTGCAATTCAAAATCGAAGCTGCGGCAGAAGCGTTTCCGCATCGCCAGCCCCCAGGCCCGATTGATGCGCGAACCCAACGGCGCGTGGATCACCAACTGCATTCCGCCGGACTCGTCAAAGAAACGCTCGAAGACGATCTGCCGCCGCGTCGGAACGAGCCCCACGGCGCTGACCTGGGCCCGTACATACTCGATCGCCTGGTTCGCGGTGCGGGCGTCGATCCCGCAGGCGGTCTCCAGCCAGGCCAGCGCTGCCGGGACCGCGCTGGCACCAGCGTCGCCACCTTCGACCGATGCAGATGACACGTGTAATAAACCGTCCGCAATGTCGGCTCGCAGTTGAGATAATTCGTCAGACAATTCCGCAGTCCGCCCAGGCGCTTCACCGAACCAAAATGGAACGCTTGGCGGTGCCCCGCCGGCATCACGCACGACGACCTGTCCGGCCCGAACCCACTGAACGCGCCACGAAGTATTGCCCAACAGGAAGACATCACCCGCCATGCTCTCGATGGCGAAGTCTTCGTCCAGCCGGCCCACAAACGTGTCGTCCGGCTGAGCGATCACGCGGTATTCGGCCGCCTCGGGAATTGCGCCGCCCGCGGTGATCGCCGTCAATCGAGCGTTGCGCCGCGCGCGCAGTTGTTGGTTGATTCGATCTCGGTGGAGATACGCACCGCGCCGATTCGATTTCGTCAGGCCCTCGCTGAGCAAGGCGACGATGGCAGTGAAGTCTGCTGCGGTAAGGTCACGGTACGGCCAGGCACGGCGAACCAACTCCAGCAACTCGGTTTCGTTCCATTGGTCGCAGGCGACCGTCGCCACGATCTGCTGTGCCAAGATGTCCAGCGGTGCCTGCGGAATCTCGATCTGATCCAACCGGCCGCGATCTACGGCACGGATCAGGGCCATCGATTCCAGCAGTTCGTCACGCGTCAAGGGAAACAACCGTCCCTTGGGCACCAACCCCAGAGAATGTCCCGACCGTCCGACGCGTTGCAGCGCCGTGGCGATCGAGCGTGGCGAGCCGATCTGGCAGACCAGGTCGATGAAGCCAATGTCAATTCCCATCTCCAACGAGGCCGTCGCCACGATCGCTTTGAGTTCGCCGTTTCGTAATCGTTGCTCGGCGTGCAACCGGCGTTCACGTGACAGGCTGCCATGGTGTCCGGCGACGGCATCCTCCCCCAGCACTTCACGCAGGCGGTGAGCAATTCGCTCGGCCAGCCGCCGCGTATTCACAAAGATCAACGTACTACGATGCTGCTGAATCAGTTCCACAAGCCGCGCGTAGACTTCGTCCCATTGTTCGTGGGAACAGACGGCCGACAGATCGCTCGGCGGTGTCTCGATTGTCAGGTCCAACTGACGCGAATGACCGCGATCGATCACGAATACGTCGTCGCGGCCGACCGATTCGGGGCAATCGCGGGCAGTGGCTGGGGCGGATCCGGATGACGCGACGGACGCGGAAGATCGTGGGCCGGCGACCCGCTGACTCGACTCGGTTGACGAGGCACCGTCATCGATCAGATGGACCTTTCGGCAACATGAGCCGACCAGGAATCGCGCGATCTGGTCGATGGGACGTTGCGTTGCGGACAGGCCGATACGCACGGGGCGCCGGTCGGCGAGGTGGGCTAAACGCTCCAATGTCAGTGCAAGGTGTGACCCGCGCTTGTCGCGCGCCAGGGCATGAATTTCGTCCACGATGACCGTCTTCGTCGACTTCAGCAGCTCACGACTCCGTGGCGACGTCAGCAGCAGGTACAACGACTCGGGCGTCGTTACCAGAATGTGGGGCGGTTTTCGCAGCATTGCCTGCCGCGCCGCCGGAGGCGTATCGCCGGTACGAACCGCGGTTCGAATTGGCGCCGCTGCCACGCCGGCCACCGCTGCCAATTGGGCGATCTCGGCCAGCGGCGTTTGCAGGTTGCGATCGATGTCGTTACTGAGCGCTTTCAGGGGCGAAACATAGACAACCTGAACGCCATCTTCAATCTCACCTGCCAACCAATCGCGGTAAAGCTGGTCGATGCAGACCAGGAACGCGGCCAACGTCTTGCCCGAACCGGTCGGCGCTGCAATCAGCGTATGGTTGCCCGCCGCGATGCACGGCCAGGCGATCCGTTGCGGGTCGGTCGGGGAACCGAATCGGCTGTCGAACCACTGTTGAATCAGCGGATGGAAGGTATGTTCGGCCATCCCAACATGATAGCCGTTTCCGGGGACCCGAGCAGCCTGCACGCGGAGGGGTTGCACGCGGGGGGGACGTCCAGGCAGTGCAGACGGTCCTTGTCGGGTCGGTGCCGAAGTTTTCCGACGCGGCCTCACCAATCGGCCTGGACGATACCTCGAAAACCAACACAGCCTGGTGCGGACGGACCGCTCCAGGCTGTCATTGGATTTTCGAATTGCGTCGGATGCTTATCCGACGGTTTTGGATCGTAGCGATCCGTGCACACCCCACCTGCATCCGGTGTCGAGCGTGCAATTGGTCAGATCATTCTGGCGGCAAGCCATTGTCGCCACCGTCGGGACTTGTGGCGCCTGCTTCGCCTCCGCCGCCGGCATCACCTGCTTCGCCTTCTGGACCAAGGCCGTCGCCCATCGCTGCGGCCGCTTCGTTACCAGCTTCTTCTTCTTCGGTCACTTCGGTTTCCACCGAGACACCGGGATCGCCGCCACACCCGATGGCGAAACATCCCAAGCCAAAGATCAGCAGTAAACTAAACAATTTCTTCATGATTCATCCTTTTTTGAGGCCGGGTGGAAGTCTCTGATCGTCACATACCCGGATGCGTGACAACCTTCCCAATAACCTGCAACATTAAGCCTGAGCCAGTTAGGTGTGGATAAATTCCCACAAAATCTTTTGGTATACTGAAGCCCTCAGGTGGCTCTCACCAGCGTGCCGGTCGAAATCTTACCATCTAGAGGCCTTCATATCTATGAGCTGTCAATGTGCCACCCAAGCCGGTTCGGCGACGCCGGGCTGGCCGCCTGGTCGCGTCGCCGCATCAACCGTTTGCTGGGTCGCGGCGGTATCACTGGCCGTGGCTGGGTGTTCTTCCGGAAACAGCGATTCAGCGCCCCGCCGCCGAGCCAAGGCGAAAGCGATCGCCTCCGTTCCGGCTCTGCCGCCCGTCCGTCAGGCTCAGTTTCGCAATACCGGGGCGGACGCGAAATACGTGGGAAACCAAGCCTGCGTCGAGTGCCACACGGACGAACATGACTCCTACGTGCACACGACCCACAGTCTCGCGTTGAGCAAAATCGATCTCCAGCAAGAACCGCCGGACGCCGAATTCACGCACGAGCTTTCCGGTCGTTCGTATCGCATCTATCGTGATCAGGACGAGTTGCGGCATCGGGAGTTTCTCAAAGCAGAGGACGGAACCGAACTTGTACTGGCCGACCATGCCATGCAGTACGCGATGGGCTCGGGCAACCATTCACGCAGCTACCTGCTTGAAATCGACGGATTTCTGTTCGAATCGCCTCTCACATGGTACGCCGCACGGGACGGGTGGGGCATGTCGCCTGGATACGAGGACGATCCGACTCAACCAGGATTTGCACGGACCGCCATGCGCGATTGCGTCATCTGTCACGCAGGCACGGTGGCGACCGTCGATCGGAGTGCCCACAAGCTCCGGATTGACGAAATGGCAATCGGCTGCGAGCGTTGCCACGGTCCCGGTTCGCTGCACGTCCAGCGTCGCCGCGGCGACGCCGAAGTTACGGCGGACTTTGACGACACCATCGTGCACCCGTCCCGCTTGCCGCGTGATCTGCAGGAGGCGATTTGCGGCCAGTGCCATCTCGCATCCGAGGCCGAAGCGAATGTCCGGGGCCGGCAGTTGGCCGATTTTCGCCCCAGCCTCCACCTCAACGATTTTCGCGTGCGGTTCAAGCCGGAATCCAACGATGACGCGATGACGGTGGTGGGACACATCGAGCAGATGCGGGCCAGTCGCTGTTATCAAATGTCGGCCGCCATGACCTGCACAACGTGCCATCACATGCACGGCAATTCCGCCGGCGGCGACGTGCGCCATCACCCAGGTGCTGCGGGGCGCGAATCGTGCCTGTCCTGCCACGAGACGGAAGCGTGTGGATTGGAGCCCGCGGAACGGCATCAGCGTTCCAGCGACGACAACTGCATCACCTGTCATATGCCGAAGGCGGACACCGACATCCCCCACTTTGCCTTCCATCACCATCGGATTGGCATTCATGCGAAACCAACCGCACCGGCGGACACCTCCGATTCCCCGACCAAGAAACGCTTTGCGAAACTGGTCCCCATCGATGATCTCAGCCACCTGCCGGAACACGAACAGAAACGCTGCCAGGGATTGGCCTATATGAAACTTGCCGAAGAGGGCGAGTTCGATAACCCCTCCTTACATTACGAGGTCGCCGCCCAATTGCTGGAGGAATTCCGCGACAGCGGAATTCGAGACGCGGAAGTCGACGCCACCTTGGCGAGGATTTACCTGCGGAATGGTCAGAAAATTCTGGCAACGCATCGCGGGCAATCCGCCTTGCTCGCCGATGGATTGACCGACGACCTACGGCGCGACGCTGTCGGGGTCTTGAGCCGAATCTACGCCAATGACCGAGAATTTGAGTTCGCGCAGCCATTTCTGGAGGAGCTGATTCAATTCCGTTACGCTGCCGAAGACCACCTGATCCTCAGCATTTGCCGACAACGTGGGGGTGATCTGCCCGGAGCACTCCAGGCCGCCCAAGCCGCGGTCAAGCTCGAACCCGATCGGCCCGATTTACACATTGCCGTCTCACAGATGTACACCTTGACCGGTGACGACCAGCAAGCGGCCTGGCATCAAGAACGTGCCGACCAGTTACACAAGCTATTGAAAGCGGTCGTCGGCGACGAACTCGAATAGATAGGCCGTGCGCTGGTGCGCAATGCGTTGCCCTGCAACCGTATCCGGCCCGTTGTCAGGCGCGCTGCCGGGCACGCCGGCGGTGGACCAAACGATTGAAATGGAAACTTGACGAGTTCGACTCGACGCCATTCGGCTGACCCGATTGCCCAGCATGCAAAAACGTTATCAACTCTTGTTGCTTATCCTGGCCGGGAGCGGACTGGTTGCCGGCGCGTGGATTGTCACTCAGCCAAAAGAACCGTCAAACAGAGAACCTGCGCACGCGCAGAACGACGAACCGCCGACCGCCCTGGCCGCGGAACTGCCGCCGGTCGCCGCGAGTCGTTTTGTGAATACTTCAGGTGCAACCGAGTTCATCGGCACGGCCAGCTGTGCCCAATGCCATCCCGATGAGCACGCTTCGTATCTGCGGACGCCGCATAGCCGGGCGCTGAGCGACATCGACCTGCAACGTGAAACGTGGGGGGTGGAATTCAAACACCCGCACTCAAGCCGCAAGTATGAGGTGCTGCGAAAGGAAGACCGCATCTGGCATCGCGAGACGTTGCTCGCCCAGGAAGGGAGCGACATTGTGCTGGCCGAACATCCTGTCGACCTGGCAATTGGTTCAGGCCACCACTCGCGCAGCTACCTCGTGGCAACGGACGGATTCCTGCTGGAGTCTCCCATCACCTGGTATGCGTCGAAGAAGAAATGGGCCATGTCACCAGGGTACGACGTTGCCCATTCGCCCGGTTTCGAGCGGGTCGCAGACCTGGGCTGCGTTCATTGTCACGCGGGGCGGGTCGAGTCAGTCGACGGCAGTCGCTTTCGGGTCAAAATCCACGATCAATCGATCGGTTGTGAAAGCTGTCACGGGCCCGGCTCTCTGCACGCGGCCCGACGTCAGGGCGACGATCCGGTTGAATCGGGGAGCGAAGACGTGACCATCGTCAATCCGGCCCATCTGACGCGCATTGAAAGCGAAGCCATTTGCGCGCGCTGCCATCTCCGGGGTGATGCCAGCGTGGACGTGCGGGGACGATCCACCCAGGACTTCCGACCGGGATTGCGACTCCATGACTTTCGCGCCGACTATGTGCTCGAACAGCCTGAGGAGTCGATGAAGGTTGTCGGGCATGTCGAACAAATGAAGCTCAGCCGATGCTATCAGGAAACGGAGACGTTGACCTGCACGACGTGTCATGATCCGCACGACAAACCGGCCGCGCCACAACGGCTGGAATATTTTCGCCAGAAATGCCTCGCCTGCCACGCGCTGGATGCCTGCGGGTTGGAGCACGAGCAGCGGGTGGCACGTGATGCACAAGATAACTGTGTCGCCTGCCATATGCCGCAAAGCCCCACCGATATCCCGCATTTCGCGTTTACCCATCATCGTGTCGCGATCCACCAGCCGCAACAAAACATGGGAATCCAAGAGCCCGAATCGATGGGCCGCCTCCTCCCCCTGGAGGATCTTTCCCACTTACCGCAAATCGAGCAATTGCGGTGTCTCGGCCTGGCGAATCTGGAATTCTCCGACAAGCAATCCTCGCCGACCGCACACGACGCGTATCGTCAGCGAGCGGTTCGTTTACTGGAGCGGGTCAGTCAGCAAGGGCTGCGCGACGGAGATGTCGAAGCATCGCTGGCACGGGTTTACTGGGAGGGCGGCGACTTGCGTCGCGCCGTCCTGTTTGCTTCCGAATCACTCACGAGCCCAGGGACATCGGGGGCGGTCGCGAATGCCAAATTTGTGCTCGGCGACTCCTATTTGGCAATGAATCAGCCGGACAGAGCATTGGGCTATTTACAGGAACTTGTACGGCTACGCCGACAGTCCGAGGATTGGGTTCTATTGGGGATTTGTCAGCGCTCGACGGGCCAGATACCACAGGCCATTTCCTCACTCGAGCAAGCTGCAAAAATCAGTCCGACACGCGTCGATATCCACGTCATGTTGGCTGAGCTCTATCAACACCGAGGCGACCCAGCTACGGCCGCCAACCACCGCAGAATCGCGTCACTCTTGCAACTTGACCAGACCCGGATCCCCCCCAGGACGGGAGCCGCGGACGTCCCCGTGGACGACAAACCGCGTAGTCTACCCAAGCCCTTCACAGAGTCGTTGTTCGTTGAAAAATTTGAGTACTCGCGATAATCTTCAGAATTCGCTTGCTTTCGAATTACAAGACTGCTGAAATACACGGAAGGTGTGCCGCGGTACGCCCATCGTTTCATACTTTTTTTACTGGCGTTACGTTCTGGTTTAGAAATAGGGAGTTCTGGGATGCAGAAATCAAGGTCGAGGTCGAAGGGTTTTACACTCGTTGAATTGTTAGTTGTCATTGCGATTATTGGAGTGTTGGTCGCACTTTTATTGCCGGCGGTTCAAGCTGCCCGTGAAGCGGCGCGTCGTATGAGCTGTGGTAACAACCTCAAGCAGCAAGGCTTGGCGTTGCACAACTATCATGACACGTATAAGTCGTTCCCGCCGGCGCTGCTCAACTCTGGTCGCACGAGTGGCGGTGCGACACGAACGGATGAATTTGGCTACCTCGAAGGAGTTCGGAATCACTCAGGTTTCGTCTTCTTGCTGCCGTACATCGAGCAAGGTCCACTGATGGACCAGATCGACATGCGGGGTCCAACCAACCCGTCGAATCCGAACGCAGGCGGGCCAAGCCCGGCGAGCCATCCTCTGTGGGGAACGGCCACGGCCGGTAATCGTTTTGTCTTGGCGGATAAACGGATCCCCGTTTATGAATGTCCCTCGCACTCGCACGCTGGTGAACTGTCGACGTACAGCCCCGGTTCGACAAGCTTCTACACGCGTGATCGTGCCCGTCGCACAAGTTACCTGTTCTCCGTCGGCTACCAGACGGATTACAATCAGGTCTGGGACTACAACATGTCGCGCAGTGCCTACGAGTCTGTGCGGATTGGTGCATTCGGCAACAACAGCCACACCAAGTTCGCGCAGATCACCGACGGTTCCGCCAACACCTGTGCGATCGGCGAAGGTGCCGGTGGCGCCACGCAAAGCACCAGCACGCATTATGGTCCGTGGGGAATCCACGGCACGCATACCGCCGTCCACGGTCGTGTGGTCGCCGGCGGTGGTGCCTGGATGACGGATCCGAGCTACCGAACCCGCTCCAATTGGCAGGGTTGGGCTCGCGACTGGCACATCAATGCTGCTTGGCAGGGAAGAGCTGATGGCAAGTCCTACGCCTGGGTCTTCCGCAGCCAGCATCCTGGTGGTGCCCAGTTCGTCTTCTGCGATGGTTCCGTTCACATGCTGAACGAAACCATGGACTACTTCATCTTCTGCAGCCTGAACTTTATCAGTGATGGCAACTCCGTGCAGATCGACAACCTGTAGAGCTTGAACGCGATCAAGCTTGGTTGTTGTCTTGAATCCGTGACGCATCCGGCAAGGAGTCGCCTGTTGACTCCTTGCCGGATTTTTTTGTCGGTCTGTTGAGCGTCTGCTCGTCAGACCCGCAGCTTTGAAAATGCACGGCCGCAATTTCCAACGCTTGAGATTGCGATGCTTCGACGCACAGCGGCGGCAGACAAGAATCTGAGGTGCAAACCCCAGAGCTTTGTCGGACGTGCCCTCGGCATCAAGAAACGCGCAAGCTCAATGTCTCGCTCGCCGCCCACGGCGTTGGTCCCAGGCCTCTTCATCAGCTTGACAGCCTCGGAAACCGGACGCTGCCCCAACCACTGCTTGTCTCGACAGGATTGGAATTCGAGTGAATCGTTGGCTTGCTGTCACCATTTCGTTCGTTTTCTTACTGGGCTGCAGCGGCGTCTATTCAGGACTCTTAACCTATCTGCTCGGCAGATTTGTTTATGGGTCGCTCTGGACACACGTCCGCGGCGTCGTTCCCAAGTTGCGATTTCGGTTGAGCAGCCTCTTCGCGTTGTTCCTGATGATCCAAATGGCCATTGCGCTGACGCACCTGGTTTGGCCGGTCCTTAAAGAGTCGCCGTGCACCCTGGTCAGCCTCCCCCAAAGTGTAGAATCGCGCATCGCTCTGTTGGTTCTGCCACACAACGCGCTGGTGGATCATGATGATATGGATCTCATGGATCAGGTTACTTCATCCGCCTTGATGTGCGGTGCGGCAATCTGCGCCTGGTTCTTGGGGAACTTGTTGATCGAGTCCAACCGCCTCACGCGAGCCCTTGACCGACTGGTATTACGTCTGGTGGTGGCACCGCTGGGGACATTGTCGATCACACTGACTCCAACCGTCGTCGGGGTCTTTGGCTTCAACGTGGCGATCTTAGGGCATCCGCTGCCGCGGATCGATTCGCTCCTCTGGCACGGCGTCGTGCTGATGGGCGGAAGCGTGCTAGGTGTGATCTACTGCCGGGCGATCGCACAATGGCTCGCCCGCCGCGCGCCGATCCCCGCTATGACAAAGGCAGATACCGAGACGTGACGCATCGTGACGGTTCGTGAACTGACACACCGAACACACGCATTCAATTCTTCATCCTACCCGTTCACCTGGTACGCCCCCAACTTCATGTGAAAGCCGGAAACATGACCGAATCCGAGTATGGTGCTTCACGCTCTGCCCTCGCCACGATTCTCCGACTCGTGCAGCTGATCCTGGTGTCATCGGCGACCGCGGTGGTGCTGGCGGTTGGGGCGTCTCAATGGCAGGACTGGAGCACGCGTGCCCGGGAACGGGCCGATCTGCACGAATGGGAGTCGCATGCAATCGGTGAGGACAATTTACCCAGCGCCGAATCGTTCTACCCCCGAGAGTCCGTACCACGGCCCCCGCTTGTCACAGACTTTTCGGTGCTGTCCGCCGCGGAGGCCAGTGGCGAAGTCGATGCCACCGAATTGGTCCTGGCGGTGAGCATTGGCGATGAAGCACGGGCCTATCCCTTAAACATGATCAATGGGCCCACGCGCGAAGTCATCAATGATGAATTGGGAGGGGTCGCCATTGCGGCCACGTGGTGAGACCTTTGCCACAATGGCATCGTGTATGCCAGAAAGTTGAAGGACCGAACCTTGACGCTCGGCGTCTCCGGCATGCTGTGGGAGGCAAACCTTGTCATGGTTGACCAGGAAACCGGTAGCCTCTGGAGCCAGATGATGGGCCAGGCGATGCGCGGGCCACTCACTGGAACGAAGTTGGAGAATATTCCGGCACGGATGACCGACTGGCAAACATGGAAAGAAAAATATCCCCACACGACCGTCTTGATCATGTCCCGAACATCGGCGCGATACGACCGTAGTTTTCTCGGCCCAGATCGCGGGATTGGAATTGGATTGGTGGCTGGTGGCCAGGCCAGATATTGGAGCTACAGCCGTTTAAATGACAATCCTGTCATCAACGATCAACTGGGAGAACTTCGGCTGCTCGTCGTCATTGAAAGGCAATCGTTAACGCCGGCCATTTATTCTCGGCAGCTGGGAGATCGCGAGTTAAGCTTCGCACTTGTTGATGGCCAGTTGACGGACGTGGAAACCAACTCGGTCTGGGATCTCCTGACGGGCGTGGCGATCGAGGGCGACTTGAAGGGGCAAACCCTGGCACAACTGCCGGGTTTTACGTCCGACGCCGCTGTCTGGTCGTTGTATTTCCCCGCCACGACCTGGTGGGCCGAAACGCCCGCGGGAGCACCGTGAGGTATCCGCGGGTCAGCGAACTCGTGTTTGCCGGGTCAACTGCGCGTTATTCCGCACGCGGCATTTGATGCCCCATCTTGTCGCGTTTGGTGGCCAGGTAGTGGGCGTTGTGTTCATTCGCCGGGGGCAAAATTGGAACCTGGTCCACCACCTCCAGGTCAAACCCGCCGTAAATAAATGCGTCCGTCTTTTTGGGATTATTGGTGAGCAGGCGGACGCGGCTAAGTCCCAAGTCCTTGAGGATCTGAATGCCGATGCCGTAGTCACGCATATCCGCCTTGTAGCCCAGAGCGAGATTGGCTTCGACCGTATCCATACCGCCGTCCTGCAACGCGTATGCCTTGATCTTTTCGACCAGCCCGATCCCCCGTCCCTCCTGGGGTAGATAGATCAGAGCCCCCACACCATCCTGTTCGATCATCTGCAGGGCCATATGGAATTGGTCGCCACAATCACAGCGCAGCGACTCCACCAGATCGCCGGTGAAGCAACTGGAATGCAGACGCACCAGCGGCACGGCGGCGCTGGCCAAGTCACCCATGTAGAGTGCCAGCGGCTGTTGGCTCTCGTGTTTGACGTCGTAGACGACAACCTGGAATCGTCCGTGCCGCGTCGGCAAGGCAGCTTCGGCAACGCGCGTCACCAACTTTTCACTAACGCGACGATGGGCAATTAATTGCTCGATGGAAATAATTCGCAGATCATGACGCTCCGCAATGTCCTGCAGCTGATCGCGTGACGCTCGGTCGCCATTTTCATCAAGCACTTCGCAAAGTGCTCCCGCGGGGGCCAACCCCGCCATGCGACAGAGATCGACGGTCGCTTCGGTGTGACCGGCCCGCCTCAGGACGCCACCCTCCTTCGCCAGCAACGGATAAACGTGGCCGGGACGGACAAAATCGCCGGGGCGGGTGCTCGGGTCGACAATCGACCTGATCGTCTGAGCACGCTCGTCCGCAGTAATCCCCGTCTTGGCCGAGACATGGTCGATCGGCGTCATATAGGCCGTTCCCAGCGGCGACGTGTTGGTGTCGACCAGGGGGGCCAATTCCAGGCGACGACAAACGTCCGCCAACACGGGCACACAGAGTTGTCCTCGCCCGCTCAGAATGAAATTAATACTCTCGGGCGTCGCTTTTTCCGCAGCGCAGATGAAATCGCCTTCGTTTTCGCGGTCCTCGGCGTCGACGACGATCACAACTTCACCGCGTCGAATGGCATCAACGGCATCGGGAACCGTGGAAAAACTGCGTGACATGGGCTTCTTTCGTGGGACTGGGAATGCTGGAAGACGCGGAGGCTGGAAGTCAGTAGGTAACAACAATGCTATTATAGGCGTTAGCAAAGGGTCCCCCCAAGGCATGCAGCCCACGAATCCGCGCCATGATGCTCGAACGCGAAGAGTACGTCGAACAGGCCTATTTCTTCCGCACGATTGCCGAGCGGTTGCCGCAGAATCTGCCGATGCAGGATATCTTGCGACAGACGCGTGACGAACTGCTGGCGTCAACCAAACTGCCCATGGCCGTCGATTTCATGCGATCGGAGCTTGAGCATTCAGGGGTTCTGGCGACAGCGATGGCCAAGCTTTCCCACTATTTTACGCCGTTCCAGACATACCTGATGGAAGCGGCGGAAAAGGAGGGTGGTCGATTTGATATCCGCGTCGGCCTTAAGGTCCTCCAGGCGGAGGCCGAATACCGGGCGGCAGAGGCATCCAAGCAGGGAATCTTCCTCTTTCAATTCGAGGTCATCTGCCGTAATCGCCTGCGCTACGACTCGGGGCTGACCGCCATGGCCAGCGACCCGATTTACGACGAGCCTTGGCGTCACTGGATTTTGATCGTTCGGCGGCAAGTCGGGCTGATCGATCTGGCTGACCTGCTTTATGTACGGAGTCAGCACTACCAAGACCAGCGCTCGCTCCGGGGGAACGGAGAAGTGGAGCCGGAGGCCGCCGTGCTGTTCGGCGAAAAAGAGGGGAAAATCGCACTTTCCAACCGTGGCCGCGAGCCCCTCTACCTGTTCGCGGCCCTGCAGCGGCACCTGAATTACCCGCCCGTACCGCGTCCGACGATCCGGGACGAGACGCCCGACTTGATCCCCAAATTGGCGCGGCGCCTGGAGCAACTGGAAACGCGAATCAAGTTGCTGGAACAAGAACAGCGGCAGGGAATCGACATCACACAATTCTACGACGGCCCCAAACCTGGTCAGAACAGCTGATCTGGTCAGAACAGCTGATCAGCCAAGTCCTAGTTGAGAACATGGCGAACCCGTCACATGGATCGCAGGAGGACTGGGTGTGGTTAATTCGGCGATGCCCACGGCCTGGCAACGGCAGCCGCGGAATCCAGGAGCCCCAAGATTGAAATCGATGACGCCCCGATCGAGGGCTGAGATCGGGCTGCGGGCAATTCTCGCCCCTGGCAGAATTTTGAGAATGTTCCGTGCGGCTTGATTACCTCCCTTGTCCATTTTGCGCGGCACTGTTAATTTTGTGGAATACTGGGCTTGGGTTAGATGTTCAGTTACGTTGATAATAGGTTGCCGCGTCCAGCACCGATCCGCGTGGTTGGATGCGGGCGCGTTGCTCGATGACGAGCTCAAAAACAGTCGTCCAAAGATACTTACTTCCTCGTTCCGGTCACGAACGATTATCCCCTAAAGACCAGCCTTGTGACGCTGATGGCAATCTCGCTGGTCGTGAAAGAAGCAGGGGTGACGATTTGGTTGCTCAATTAAATCTCAGTTCAGAAACCGTCGCCAAGATCTACGCGTCAGACCATTTGATTGTTTGCCCCACCGCGACCGTGCGTGATGTCTTTCAGCAGATGCAGACGACCAACAATGGGGCGGCCCTGGTTTGCGACGGAGAGATCCTGAAGGGCATCTTCACCGAGCGTGATGCCTTGAAATTGATGGCCAGCGAGGCCAACCTTGACGTCCCGATCGCGGACGTGATGACCAAAGACCCGGTTTCGATGGGCGTGAATGACGCGGTCGGCAAGGCCGTCGCAAAAATGTCATTTGGTGGCTATCGGCGACTACCGGTGGTCGACGATGCGGGATGTGCGTTGGGTTTCGTCAAGGCCCGCCATGTGCTGCACTATCTGGTCGCGCATTTTCCGAATATCGTCTACAATCTGCCGCCCTCCCCACACCATTCCACGAAAGCGCGTGAAGGCGCCTAGGCTGATTTGGCCGATCCGCCACACGCAACGTGTTTCCCACCACCACTCAATCCTAGCGACAGCGCGAGTAAGCCATGTCCGTTTCCGCCGAGGAAAACCCCACGTCCGTTAAGCAAACCATCGTACTGGAAGGCGCCACGGTTCGCCTCTGCGGCGACTCTGGCGACGGAATGCAGCTTGCAGGCGGCCAGTTAACCGGCACTTCCGCCCAACTGGGCAATGATGTTGCAACATTTCCCGACTTCCCCGCGGAGATTCGCGCACCGCGCGGAACCCTCGCCGGCGTGAGCGGATTTCAGGTCCACTTCTCTTCCCAGGACATTTTTACGCCTGGCGACAGCCTGAATGCCTTGGTGGCCATGAATCCCGCCGCCTTGAAGACCAACCTGGCCGACCTGGACCCGGGTGGTGCCCTGATCGTCAACAAGGATGCGTTTGATAAGAAGGGGTTAGGGCTCGCCAAGTACGACACCAACCCGCTGGAAGACGACAGCCTGGCTGACTATCAACTTTTTGAAGTCCCGATGACCCAACTGACGCGGACCGCCGTCGAAGGTTTGGGGCTCAGCGTAAAAGAAGCGGATCGTTGCCGCAACTTCTTCGCGATGGGCTTGGTGTACTGGATTTACGGTCGCAAACTTGACACCACGCTCCGCTTCATCGAGGACAAGTTTGGCAGCCGGCCGAGTGTCGCCGAAGCGAACCGACGGACACTGACCGCGGGGTGGAATTATGGCGAAACGACCGACGCCTTTGTCAGCAACTATAAGGTCGAACCGGCCAAACTGGATCCTGGCAAGTACAAGAACATGGTTGGCAATACGGCCTTGGCCTGGGGCCTGATGGCGGCTGCGAAAAAGAGCGGCAAAGAGCTCTTCTACGGCACCTACCCGATCACGCCGGCCAGCGACATCCTGCACGAATTGAGCAAGCACAAGAATTTCGGCGTGAGAACGTTTCAGGCCGAGGACGAGATCGCTGCGATGTGTTCGACCATCGGCGCGGCATTCGCTGGCTCGATGGCCATCACCGGCACTAGCGGCCCCGGGATCGCACTCAAGGGGGAAGCGATGGGCCTGGCGATGATCCTGGAATTGCCCATGATCATCATCAACGTTCAGCGGGGTGGCCCCAGCACCGGACTTCCCACCAAGACCGAACAGTCCGACCTGATGCAAGTGATGTACGGCCGCAATGGCGAGTCGCCGATCCCAATTATCTCTGCGAGTGGTCCGTCCGATTGTTTTGACGTCGCGCAGGAAGCCTGGCGACTTGCCACCCGCTTCATGACACCGGTCATCTTGATGACCGACGGCTACATCGCCAACGGGTCCGAACCGTGGCTCATCCCGAACGCCGATGAGTTGCCGGAAATTCCGATCGAGCACCCGGGACCAAATGACAGTGGCGAGCAATTCCTGCCGTATACCCGAAATGAACGGCTGGCCCGCCCTTGGGCACTGCCGGGGACAGCAGGTTTGATGCATCGCGTCGGTGGCCTCGAAAAAGAGGATATCACGGGCGATGTTTGCTACGACCCGGACAACCACGAGCACATGACGCATACCCGTGCCAAGAAAGTCGCGCTGATTGCGGACGACATTCCGCCTCAAGCGGTCAATGGCCCGGAAAAAGGCGACCTGCTGGTGCTCAGCTGGGGAGGCACCTATGGCTCCTGCACCACGGCCGTACGGGCGTGCCAGGAACAGGGCCTTTCCGTAGGACACGCACACCTGCGATACCTGAATCCATTCCCCGCAAACCTGGGGACGATTCTGGACAACTACAAAACCATCTTGATGCCGGAGTTGAACTTGGGCCAGTTGCAGTCGCTGATTCGCGACCGCTACCTCAAAGACGTGGTGGGGCTCAACAAAATTCAAGGCAAGCCGTTCGCCGTCGCGGAAATTGTGACCAAGATCAAACAACTACTCGGTTGATAGAAAGCCCCGCTCTATCCGCCTCGCTCTAGGGACCAACCCCCATAGGAATCCGATGACTACCGAGCTTCCCGTACTGAAGGCCGGAGATTTTGCCAGCAAACAAGATGTCCGCTGGTGCCCCGGCTGCGGCGACTACTCCATTCTTGCGCAAATGAAAAAGATGCTCCCGTCGCTGGGAGTCCCCCGCGAGAAGATCGTCTTCATCTCCGGGATCGGCTGCTCCAGCCGATTTCCGTACTACATGAACACGTATGGAATTCACAGCATCCATGGGCGCGCGCCGGCACTTGCCACAGGCCTCAAATGTGTGCGACCTGACCTGATGGTGTGGGTGATCACCGGGGACGGGGACGGGTTGAGCATCGGCGGCAACCACCTGATCCACGCGATTCGTCGCAATTTGAACATCAATATTGTGCTGTTCAACAACCGAATTTATGGCCTGACGAAAGGCCAGTATTCGCCAACGTCGCCACTTGGCAAGACGACCAAGAGCACGCCAATGGGTGCGATCGACAACCCTCTCCATCCACTGTCAATCGCCATCGGATGCGAAGGGACCTTTGTCGCCCGCTCGATCGATACGCACATCAAACATCTCGAGAAGACGCTCAAGCGGGCCGCGGAGCATCAGGGCACGGCGTTCGTCGAGGTTTATCAGAACTGTAACGTCTTCAACGACAAAGCCTGGGAGTATGCCAGCGACCGCGATACCAAGCTGGAAAACACCATCGAACTGGAGCATGGCAAACCGCTGATCTTCGGAGCCAAACGCGATAAGGGCATTCGATTGAATGGCCTCGAACCCGAAGTCGTTGAGCTGGGTAAAGGCATTACGGAAGACGATCTCCTGTTCCACGATGAGAAATCGACGGAGCCGAGCTTAGCGTACCTGCTCAGCCGGATGCGACACGAAGACGGCTTTCCGGAGCCCATCGGTGTCTTCCGAGCGATTGACGCGCCACTTTATGATGTCGAGCTCAACCGGCAGGTTGCTCACGCCCGCGAGAAAAAAGGCGAAGGGGACCTTAATAAACTGTTTAACTCTGGCGAAACCTGGACGGTCTCATGATCAATTGCCCATCTTGCGACGCGGAAAACATCCCTGGCGTCGACGAATGCACCGAGTGCGGCCAGGCCCTCACCGACCTTCACCTGCCCATGCCCGACTCGGCGATCAAGCAGAGCCTGCTGACAGACCGAGTTAGCGTGCTGGGTCCGAAGACCCCCATCACGATCAAACCGGAGATGCAGGTTCAAGAAGTCATCCGCATGATGGTGGACGAGAACATCGGCAGCGTGATCGTCGTCCAGGAGGGTGCACCGATTGGGATCTTCAGCGAGCGCGACGCGCTGATGAAACTGAATGTCGACTATGCCAAGTATCGCGAGCGTCCGGTAAGCGAATTCATGACGTCCGCACCCCAGACTCTGGAAGCCGACGCTAAGCTGGTCTTTGCCCTCCAACGCATGGATATTGGTGGGTACCGTCATTTGCCCATTGTTGGTGAACAGGGCGAATTGACGGGCATCGTTTCGGTACGCGATATCCTCCGCTACCTGGCCAAAGCCCTCACTGCCGATAGCGCAGCCTAGAGCTCTGCTGACGCCAAGAATTCAGATTGGCAAGGGACACGGGAGCTCGCAGCGCTAGGATTGAAGTTGCACTCCCGTTCATGCCGCAGGCTTTGGCTTCGGGTAACCCGTAGCGTTCGTTTGGATGCTGCGGCAGGCGTCTTCGCGTCGACAAATGCCTGCCGCCGCCGCTGCGCGGCTCATTGTCGTCGGCCGCCGCACGGCAAATTCGCACCACACAGCGTCAGCGAGTGAACACCGGTGTGACACATCGCGCTTCGTGCACTTCGTGGTGATGTGATGCAGGCCAGTCAAGCACGCAGGCTGGCGACTCGTGGCTTTCATCCCGTTTCCAACTCCCGCCGTCGAACATCGCTTACGCGGTTAGCCGCGAAAGCAACAGGAGTCGGGGTAAAAAAAAACGGTCCGCGGACAACAAGGTGCCACGGACCGTTGAGACAGATTCAAATGGGAGCGGGTGTTTAACGCTTCGAGAACTGGGTTCCTCGACGAGCACCATGCAGACCGCACTTCTTGCGTTCCTTCATGCGGGAATCCCTCGTCAGGAAGCCGCCGTCACGCATCGCCGGGAATAGTTCTTCGTCATAGCTAACCAAAGCGCGGGCGATTCCCATACGGCAAGCACCTGCCTGCCCGGTGGTTCCGCCACCACCGGCACGAATCGAAACATCCACAGCATCCCGACGCTCGGCGGCATCGAGGACGGCGAAGACGGCGGCCCGATCCTGATCGTTGGAAAAATACTCTTCAATTGGGCGATTGTTGATCTTGATCGCCCCTTTTCCGGCGCGAATGCGAACACGGGCAACGGACGACTTTCGGCGGCCCGTGCCTAGGGCATCGCCGTTAATCTTGTCTTTTTTTTGTACAACTGGCATGGAATTTCATTCTCGTGAAAAAATGCGGTTAGGGCGTGGCAACCAATTTCTTGCCAAGTTCGCGTGTTTCTGGGTTTTGTGCTTGATGCGGGTGATCGGGGCCCACAAAAAGCTTAAGCTTCGACAGCATCTTTCGACCCAACTTGTTCTTGGGGAGCATCCGCCGAACCGCTTCGTGCAAGATCATCTCAGGCTTCTTTTCATGCCGCTTTTCGGCCGACACACTTCGCTGCCCGGGGTACCCGGTGTACCAGGTGTAAGTCTTGTCGCGCCATTTATTGCCTGAAAAAGCGACTTTTTCGACATTCGTGACGATGACGAAATCCCCACAGTCAACGTGGGGCGTGTAAATCGGGCGGTGTTTGCCCATTAAGATCGTCGCAATATCGGACGCCAAACGCCCCACGATAAGATCTGTGGCATCCACATGGATCCACTTCTGTTCGACCTGACCCGTTTTGGCCATTGTGGTCCGATTGGCAACCAAGGCTCATTCCTCCAAGCAAGCAAAAGCGGTGCCCCACTGGCGCCGCAACGTGTCTACGAAACAGCCGATTCTAGCGATCTCCGGGCTCGTCATCAACCGCTGTTGGGCCAATTGGCGCCGGTTTTCGTGCACCTGCAAGTGGTGCAGAACCAGAGTTTGGGACAGGCGGGTCACGATTTGCCGACTTATAATCGCCTTGCGTTGTCGCGGTCGTGAGTCGGAGGGAACTCGCCCCCCCCGCTTGCTACCTTCGGAATGTGCGGCTGGGCGGCAGGCATTACGCTATCCCCAGGCATTACGCTGGCCACAGGCATTACGCTGGCCAACAAACTGTACAACGCCACATTTTGACACAATGTATCGACCCCCAACCGTCTCCGGCCCCCCAGCCAAGACGTTGAAGGGCAGGTTTTGACCGAACGGCGGGGCGCAGCCCAATACAGAAACGGCCTGCATCCCGCTCCCCACCCCACCCCGCGAGGCGACGAAAATGATTGACCGGGAGGGCCCGAGGCAGCGGCCAGCAGCTTCGGCGTGTGGATTTCAGCAGTGGCGCTCGCTACTGTTCCTTCACTGGCGCGTGCCGATCGAGGTCATCCGCCCCCTCGTGCCAGACCGCCTGGAACTCGATCTATGGAAAGGTTCGGCCTACGTTGGAGTTGTACCCTTTGCCATGCAGGGCGTCCGCCCATGGTGGCTACCCCGCCAGTTCGCCTTCAACTTCCTCGAGACGAATGTCCGGACATACGTCCACGATCGGGGCCAGCCGGGCGTGTACTTCTTTTCGCTTGACGCCGCTTCCAAATTGGCGGTTTGGACCGCCCGGCGACTCTGGGGACTTCCGTATTTTCACGCCGAGATGAATCTTGTCCAAACCGGCGAGACCTTTCACTATTGCAGCCATCGCAGCGGGACCAGCGCCCTCCACGAAGTCCGCTACCAACCGGGGGCGGACCTCGGTCCCTCCCTCCCCGATTCGATCGAATTCTTTCTACTCGAACGCTACTTCCTGTTCCTGGAACACCGGCGGACCCTCTATCGAGGCCAGGTCCACCACGAACCCTATCCGGCCCAGCGAGTCGACGTCTTGGAATTTGACGACCAGCTCGTGGCAGCGGCCGGCCTGGGGCAGCCTGACGAGCCCCCGGAATTTTCGCATTTCTCTGCCGGAGTGGACGTCGAAATTTTCAAGCTTGGTCCCGTCGACTAAATGACCGAGTGCAATTCGGCAACGATCCGGAACCGGCTCGTTTTTTGCCGCCCATTCGATTCCATTGCGGAAAAACGGCCGGTCGGCGAGAAAGGTGCCCGTCCCGCTGACGGGTTGTGTGCGGCTGAATCGCGCTCGGCCATTTAGGACGGGTCACGATCAGCAGGACAGGCACGTCTGGCTTTTCGCCTGTGTCGCTCGTCAGCCGGCCACGTGCTTCAGAGTGTCGCACAAAATCCGCGGTCTCACTTGTCCAGCGGCAACAGTTGCACCGCATCGGCGATCACGTGACCATCTGCGCGATCGTTCTTGATTTCGACCCAGGCTGCCTGGCCGGGCTCGAAACGGAATTCCCCGAGCGCCAGAAAACTATTGAGGATCGGTGCCGTCTTTCGCTGATTGACACGGCGGGACGCGGTCCCCAGGGCGTGCTTGATGGTGACGTCGACATTGGTCGCCCGATTACTGTTGGCGGGATACGAAATTCGCACCTCATAGTCGCCCGCCGCTGGAACCATGATCTTGAAGCGAACCGACTTCTCTCCGATTCCCTCGTGATTGTCGTGCCAATAGTGGGGCCCCACAAATCCAGGGCTCGCCGAACTCTGCAACCACACTCCGGTCCGGGTCATGGCCTCATCATCAAACACCAGTCCCGGCAGTCGTGATGGTTCCAGTGAAACACGCGCAGCCGGCTGGGGACCGACCCACGTGAGCACCTGCTTGTCTGCGAGTAACCGCTCCTGCAGCGTTTCGTAGGGAACAGCCTGGACCGTGATGTCGCGGTCAATGGCGAGCGACGCGGCTGTTGCGGCAGACTGGCCCAACACCATGAAGACGGGCTCCATTCGAATCGAGCCGTACGCAATATGCGATGACGAGAGGCAGACCGGCACCAGCAGGTTCTCTGCTTCGGCCAATTTGGGAACGATGCTCCGATAGCTGATCAGGTAAGCGCCGCCGGGCGACACTTGCACGTCTCCTTCGTTCTGCACCCAACCCTCGGAAGTGACATACCGCTGCACGTTATGAGAATCCATGTTGTACGAACCCATCCCAATCGAATCCCCGGCCACACGAATCCGACGACAGTCTCGCTCGGTCATCACAAAGTCGCTGACCATCCGGCGTGCTTCGCGAACATAGATCTGGTGCGGCCAATTCCCGTTATCCAGAAACTCGTCCTTGGCCAACCCCCATTTCGCCATCTTGTCGCGTATCGATGGGGGCACCCGGGGATGATTCGCCAGCGTCCACATGAGTCCCTGCTGGTAAATTTGATGTTCTTTAATGATCGCGGCCCGTCGGGCATAGTCCGCCTCAGGATAGTCATAGTTCATGCCAATGTTGTCGGTGGAAAATGCACAGTTGTTGTTCGTATCCGTCTTGCCGTTGGGCATCATGTCCGGCTTGAGCGGCAATCGCAGGTCGCCCGCTTCGTAGTTGCGCAGCAGCAGTTCGTAGTGACGCTCGTCGTATCCGGCCGGTTTCGGAAACGGCACGGAGTTTTCCGGCACGTTGGACATGCACATGCGGAAGCAGTAGGCCTGCAGGCGTTGATCACCGTCACCATCCTGACCAGGGTCCTCACCGTGCACGCCGGTCACCAGACCACTGGTTGGATCCCCAGGGACGACATAGGGATCAACCTGCACGGTGAAGCGGTGCATATGGGTATTCTGCCCCTTTTGCACGCCATTGAGCGTTTCGTCGTATTGCGAATTCGCTTCGCGGCCCACCATGTACGACACGCCCGCGGCTGCCATCAGGTCGCCTTCATAGGTCGCGTCAATGAACATCTTACCTCGATACACGTCGCCCGACTCGACTTCCATCGCAACCACACGGGCCCCCTGCTTGGAGACTCCGTTCGTGCGGTTCAACCGCGCGTCGCGGACGACGACCACATCGTGTTCACGGACGAACTGCTCGTAGATGCGTTCAGCCACGTGCGGTTCGAATGTCCACATGGCATCATCGGCTGGCCGGTAGCGATCATACTGTTCGGCCCGCTGATGCACCCAGGCGTCAGGCTGATCGTAGTGCCTCTTGATCCTCTGATAAAACTCGCGGGCGAAACCACCGATCACCCCTTTATTGCCGCTGTCCGTCCAGCCCAGGCCGCCGCTGGTCAGTCCACCCAAGTGGCGCCCCGGTTCGATCACCACGACCGTCTTTCCCATCCGCCGCACCTGAACCGCGGCCGCGATCCCGGCGGACGTACCCCCATAAACGACGACATCAAATTCACGCGTCTCGGCGACCGCGGAAGCGGCCGTTTGGCCGATCAAGAAAAACACAACTCCGGTAAGAAATTGGCGCAACATGGGGTTTCGTACTCTGGGGTTCGTTCGAGTTGATTCAGGGGCAACACCGCTGTTGCCGTGACATCAGTTCGCCTGAAGCGTTGGCGACGGACCGTTCGCCGATCCAAGCGCATGAGTTTCTGCATCACAGGGTAATCCGCTTTTTCCGGCAATGCATCCGGGCAGCCCGTCAATACGACGTCAAAAAAAGTCGCTCGCCAGCCTTCGTGTTCTTCCTGTACTTCGTGGTAAAGTGATGCCCGCCCGACGACCTATCCCTGGGGTTGGCACCCCCCAGGCGAAATGACTGAGGGCAATTTGGCGACAATCCGGGACCGGCTCGCTTTTCGCCGCCCATTAGATTCAACTGCTGAAAGGCGGCCTATCGGCAAAAACGGTGCCGGTCCCGCTGACGGGGAGTGCGCTGCTGAATCGCGCTCGGCCATTTAGGAACTGCCGTGCCTGCGGCATTCGCAAACGGCGCAACTTCAAAAGGTGTGCGCTCAGATCAATCCCCTGCCTTCCTAACATCGAGGTTCATGATGCTCGGCTCAATTCGCTACCTGCTATTGTTGTTCCTATCAACCGTGTTCACCGGCGTGGCGGGCGGTCTCGCACAGGAATCGGCCGAAGCGGCTCCCCCCGCCCAGCACGTGATCTTGATCGCTGGCAAGCCCTCGCACCCGCCTGGAATGCATGAATTCAATGCGGGTGTTCAACTGCTGAGCAAGTGCTTGCAAGATGTGCCTGGGATTACCGTTAGCGTGGTTCTAAACGGCTGGCCGCAAGACGAACAGATATTCGAGGATGCCGATGCTGTCGTGTTTTACATGGATGGGGGCGGCAAGCACGAAGTGGTCCAGTCTGCCGCGCGGTTGCAGTTGGTCGACCGCCTTGCCCAACGGGGCGTGGGGATCGGGTGCATGCACTACGGCGTGGAAGTCCTGGCGGATCAGGCGGGCGCAGAATTCAAGCGCTGGATCGGGGGGCATTACGAACACATGTTCTCGTGCAATCCGATTTGGGAACCGCAATTCACCCAGTTCCCCGACCATCCCGTTACCCGCGGCCTCGAACCGTTCACGATTAAGGACGAATGGTATTTCAACATGCGGTTTATCTCGAACGTGGCCGGCAATGAGCGGGCCTCGATCGACGGTACCGAATTCGTTCCCATCTTGGTCGCAGCGCCGTCCGCGTCGGTTCGCAATGGCCCCTATGTCTACCCCAAGGGACCGTACGACCATATTCAGCGGGCCAAGGGACGGGGTGAAGCCATGATGTGGACCGTGACGCGGCCTGGCGGCGGGCGGGGTTTCGGATTTACCGGCGGACATTTTCACGCCAACTGGGGCAACGACCAATTCCGCAAAGTCGTGCTCAACGCGATCGTCTGGCTGGCCCGGGCTGAAGTCCCGCCACAGGGCATCGCTTCGCAAGTAACCGACGCCGATCTGGCGGCGAACCTCGATCCCAAGCCACCAAGACGCTCAACAAACGGGAAGAATTAACGGCCGCATGCACGCCCATCGCGATCACGGTGCGCTCGCGGCCTGCCTGACGCTTTCCAACGTGACTTCCGCGCCACCTTGTCGCTTGCTCTCGTCGGCGGCTTCCATGAACGCGTAAATCTCGAGCGTTTC
>JAUIHJ010000687.1 GCA_030432015.1 bacterium | reverse complement strand
GGAAACCTCCGATGGGAGGTTCGTTTTCGTGTTGCCGTTTGGGAGCGATGTCCTGGTTGGTACCACCGACGAACCGTTTCCGGGCGACCCGCATCGGGCCGTGGCGACGTCCGCGGAATTAGATTACCTGACCAACCTGGTCGCCGATGTGTTTCCCGCGGTTCAACTGTCGCCTCGCGATATCGTCTGCCACTATTGCGGGGTGCGGCCGCTGCCGTTCGCAGAGGACCTATCTCCCGGCGCCGTGAGTCGCGATCATCATATTGAGTTAAGCGACGGCGAGATTCCCATTTTATCACTGGTGGGGGGAAAGCTGACCACGTCCCGACAGCTGGGTGAACAGGTGGCGGAGATGGTGCTGCAGCGTCTTGGCCAACCGCGGTCTGCTTCGAGTCGCGAACGAATGATTCCCGGCGGCGATTTGTTTCCCAGCACGGCAGCGGATCTGGATTCCCGCCACCGCCAACTGGCGGACGAAGTGCAGTGTGAAACCGGTCTGATTCGATATCTTGACGCGCTATGCGGTAACGCATTTGACACGGTCCTGAGATCTCTCGGCCCAGCTGAGCTTAGGCCGGTTGTTGGAACGCAAATTCCCCGGGGCTTCGTCCGCTGGTCGATCCAAAACGAATGGGTCGATGGTTTGGCCGATCTGGTGGAGCGTCGCCTGATGCTCGCGCTGACTCGGCAGCTATCCCTGCCCGCGCTGCGCGAGCTGGCTGAACTGCTGGTCGAAGAAGGGGTGTTGGAGGCCGCGAATCTGGAGGCAGAAATCGCCACCTGCGAGATGCAACTGACGGAACGCTACGGTTACCGCTGGTAGATTGGCAGGAATCCGCGATCCATCAAGAGCATGATCAGGTTGCATGAGGTGACGTAGATCTTGCCGATGTTGCCGCTCCACCCACCATCGGAATCCTGCTCGCCGATGATCTTCTCGTACAGCTTATCGCGAAATGGCGACCACTCGTCTTCGCCTTGCCGATACACGACCTGAGAATAATACAGGTAGGTGTAATGCCAGTGGCCGAACGAACGAATGTCGCTGGTTACCTGGTGCAGGTTACTCTTGGCGTAGGCCAACATCTCCGGCACGTGCTTGCTGTCGTAGTCCCCGGCATTGTAGAGCGCTGCAAGTGCGGCGGCGGTGATCGCCGGGCGCGAACTGCCACGATTCCGTGAACTGTACGAAATCCCGCCGTCAGGATTCTTGCAACGATAGATATACTGCCTGGCGTTCTCAATAACTTCTTCGGGAACTGCAATACCCGCGTTGCGGCAACCGCGGAGCCCCTGGACCTGCGTAATGGTTGTCGAGCCTTCATCGAAGTTGTTGCCGTCGCGCGCGCTGACGTACCCCCAACCGCCTGAGGGCGTCTGCGCCTTAGCGCTGAATTCGACCGCTTTGGTCAGGATCTCAATCAGCTCTTCTCGCCGCTCTTCGTCCTCTTCTTCGCCCAGCACTTGGGACAAAAACAGCATGGAGAAGCCGTGACCGTACGTATAACGGTTGTCGGTCAACGGGTCACCGATCAACCCGTTGGCGCGGCATTTGGTGGTGAGGAAATCGACGGTTCGTCTGATGTTATGGGCGTAGGGCCCTTGGGTCGTTGTGGATCCCGAGCAAATCAACGCCGTTCCGCCGAGTGCCGTCATGGCGGTCGGATAGTTGCCCGCGGTCCAATGGCCCAGCGCTGACTGCGTGGACGCGACCCAATTCAAGCCACGATCGATCTTCGACTCCCAGCGTGGATTTTTCGCTGCCGCCGAGCAACGCGGCAAGCTCCCGGGGAGGGCCACGGTGGTCAAAGCCGCGGCTCCAGTTCGCAAGGCGGTCCGCCGTGATACAAAATCCATCGCCGCATCCTTTATCTGGGGTATCGAAGTGGCGCCACGACTCCTAGAGTTTGGGGACTGGGATCGGATTGCTGACTTGGATTGTCGGGGCGTGATAATCCGGCCGCAAATCGACGCCATAGCCACGATTACGTTCATAATCGGCACGGACGGCCCATGGAGTCCCGGGAAACTCCTTGCTCGTAGCCGCTAATAGCTCGGCCGCTTTCTGAATGTAGGGCTCGCTCTCGGTTGTCCGGATCGTTTTTGTGACGGCGATATCCCAGTGAACCAGCCGGGCGGTACCTTTGGTCAAGGGGGCCGTCTTGGGGTTCTTGATGAAATCTTCCAAAGCCGCGCCGTATTCGTAGATCCGCGCCTGATACGCGATCAATTGACCATAAATTAAGTCATAATTCGCCTGCCAACGCGGGTCCGGCTCCTGGTCGCGGAGATGCTTCCCTTTTTCCAGCGCCTTTTGAGCCTTGGCCATGTAGTCGAGCAGAATGAGGGCTTTCTGCTGGTTGAGCCGTGCGGCCCGCAGAAACTCCGGCGCGGTCAACGGATAGTCAATCTGGAGTTCGACAATCTTCTGGGCTGCCGGATTATACGGGCTCAGATCGTTAATCACGGTCCAGATCAGTGTCCGCAAGGGGTGTTTGTCACGCGCTGCCAAAACTTCGATCCGAGCACTCAGGTCGGGACGAAACGGTCGCATCGCTTCGAGTTCGTAGCGGTGCTTTTGCGCGCTCACCAAGTTGGTTTCAACGCTGGGGAGCATGAAAAACACGCCGTTTGTTTCGCGCGCCATCCGGGTCTGCTCGTACGGGCCAAAGCCGCTGCTGAAGGCGTCGTGGCGGCGGCGAAACCCGTTGGTTTGCAGCTGTTCCGGGAATCCGGTTTCCGGTCCGCGATCGATGCGTAACCAGTGGATGCCCTTGGTTTGCGGGTGCTGCCAGCGTATGTGAGCGTAGGGATAGCCAAACACGGCTTCGCGGCCCAGCACGTAGATCTTGCAATTGTTGGACTTTGCTTCGGCGATCGCCGCTTCCAGAAAGCGGTCGTTGTTTTCCCGATTGCCGCTTTCATCGGTCACGAGAATCAGGGCCATCTGGCGGCCACGGGTCGCGAAACGCCGGTTGCCGGAGATCGTCGCACCGACCGCCTGGCACATCATCTCTTCGCCCGACGCATCGATCGGGACCGCGTCAATCGCATTGACGATCTCTTCGCGGTCACTTGTCGGCTTGGCGGTGTGGACAGCATACGCCTTGCCGTAGCTGGTGATCGAGGTTAACAACGCATCGCTATTATTGTTGCCAACGATTCCCAACTGATTGTAGACGTTGGCAATGCGCTCGCGAATCTCACGCTGGTCGTCCTTCATGCTTTCCGACTGGAAAGCACCACATCACCAGGACAGGGTTCTTGTCGAGCATCCACATGAGTTCCTGCGTGATGGCATCGAATGCCTGCGCGTAGTTCTCGACGATGGCACGTGGATCGCCTTTGACGTCACCCTCGGGGATCGCCTCAATCAGACCTTTGGTATCGGGAATGCCAATTGTGGGCGCATTGACCACGATCGCTGTCTGTTCGGCTGTTTCGACCAAGGTCTGGTCAAACGTGATTTCCCCGGCCGCCGCGGCGGCAGGACCCGACGCACCCATGGCCGAGGGGCTGAAAACGGCGATGGTCTGTTCGTCGACCTGTTCGATTTTTTCGTTCAGTTCGATTTCAACGGGTGCATCCTCGGGACGCTCTTCCATCGCCGAGGCAAGAATCGTATTGATCGCGTTCTTCGTGGTGTCTTCGAAAATGAGCAAGCCCAGGACTACGAGCAACACAATATGAAAGATGGTGGACACACTGAAAGCGCCCATGCTCATGAAAAAGTTGCGAATCCGAAATCCGCCGCCACGACGCTCGTAGCCTTCGTCGTCCTCGTCATCCTCCTCGTCATCGTCCTCATGATCCAGCGTGTCGTCGGGCGCGGTGCCGTGCGGGGCGCCATCGGCTGCCACGGGCTCGCCAAGGTCGGCGGTCTCTAAATCGACCGTTTCCAGCTCGATGGTTTCCAATTCGACCGCCTCGAGCTCACCTGCCTCCAACTCCTCGAGGTCTTCCAGGTTACTCAAGGGATCGATCTCTTCATCATGCGTGGAACGGGTTGCGTCGTCAGTAGCCATCTAATTTCCTCGTTCTGAGGCGGATCGCACGAGACCGCCGCAAGTCCGTGCATACATTTGCATTATATCGACCAGGACGCGCAAATCGTCAAAATGGCCGGCAAAAATATGCCTGCCATGGTTTGTTCGGCGGGGGCGCGTTTCTTGAGTGCTTACTCTGATTATTCCGTTTCCGATGGGCAAATACAACCTTAACCACGTATTCCTCGCGAGACGACACAACCGGTACGGTCCGCCCGAATGCGAAATCTGCCGCAGGTCGTATCCGTGGCACCTGGTGCGTCTCAGGAACAGGCAGATCCCCCATAACGAAGATGATCGGGTCAACCCACGCCGCAACCAAGCCGATGGAAAGAGGGTCTGAGGGATGTTTTGGATTAGGCCGGTCGTAAGCCTGCTGATTGAGCAGGGCGAGGCTGGCGATCTCTGAGTGAGGAGGATTTGTGAATGGCAGGTGCAATGTCGGGAATTGGCAAGGTGGTCTTATCCGTCGACCTTCCCAGTGAAAGTGCCACACGTGGTCGTCCACAGGATTCTCTGGCCAGCACGCTGTTCCAAATGGTGGAATCGCGGCGACTTCCTGCCACC
>JAUIHJ010000686.1 GCA_030432015.1 bacterium | reverse complement strand
GGCGTCCCGTTGGACAGGAACAGGAGGCAGCAAAAATTCTTCGCCTGGCGGTGCCGCAGCGACATCACCCGTTTGGGCACCAGGTCGTCCCCTTCGTGCCCGCAATTGGAGCTGAAATTCTCGTACGTCCCGTCCTTATTTCGATGACCATTGGCCCAATTTCGCCGTTTGGTGTATGAGACCTGGTCGTAAAGTGTGAAGCCGTCATGCGATGCGATGTAATTGACGCTTTGGTACGGGTGGTAAGCGTTCATCTGGTTATCGGGAAACAGGTCATCGCTCCCGTACAGCCGGTACATCAACGAAGCGATCAGCCCAGCATCACCACGAATGAAGCGGCGAACATCGTCCCGGAAGCGGCCATTCCATTGGAACCACCTCGTGCCAGGAAAGGACTCGCCCAGTTGATAGGCCCCCGCCGCATCCCAGGGTTCGGCAATCAGGCGCACGTTGCCCAAGTCCGGATCCGCACGAATCTCCCCAAAGATCGGCGGGTCACTCCAGTTGATCGATCCATCCAGGTTGCGGGCGAAGGCGGACGCCAGGTCGAATCGAAATCCATCCACGTGCATTTCGGTGACCCAGTATCGCAGGCTATCGAGGATCATTCGCCGCACGTAGCGGTTGGCACAATTCAAGGTGTTGCCGGTACCTGAGTAATTGGCAAAGGGCGTATCGGGATCCCCCGAATACATGTAGTAGCTGCTGTTGTCGATTCCTTTGAAGCTGTAGGTCGGCCCGTCGTGCTGGCCTTCTGCCGTGTGGTTGTAGACCACATCCAAAATAACCTCGATGCCGGCGTTGTGGAGCGCTTTGACCATCGCTCGAAATTCGTTTGGCTGTGCAAGCGGATCGTGGGAAACGCAGTATCCGTTGTGCGGCATAAAGAAATTCAGCGTCATGTATCCCCAGTAATTCCGCTCGGCCGGATCGAACTGGAATACCGGCAGCAGTTCGACCGCGGTCACACCGAGTTGTTGCAGGTGCGGGATTTTCTCGATAACTCCTGCAAACGTGCCGCGATGGTCCGCCGACACGCCGCTGCTGGAATGCCGCGTAAACCCTCGCACGTGCATTTCATAGATGATCAGTTCGGACTCATAGCGAGGCCGCTGCTCGCCACTCCAATCAAATTCAGGCTCGTCCGCCATCAACACTCCCAACGGTGCCTTTCCCTCGTTGGACCCTGGCGCCATGGCAGCCTCGCGGTCAAAGTCCTCCGGAAAATAGACCGCCCTGGCATACGGGTCGAGCAGGATTTTTTCGCCATCGAAGGTGTGCCAAGCGTCATCCTCGGCAATCTCCGGACCGTCAATTGCCCAGCCATAGTAGCGGGCGCCCCCCAGCAACGAATGTGGCAGCCGGCAATGCCAGATCCGGCCGGACTTGTTCCGCAGGTAGTTCAGTTCGTATGTGAGCGACGGTTTCGTGGTGCTGTCCGAGCGGTAAAGCAACAACGTGACAGTCCGCGCATACTTCGAATAGATCGCGAAATTGTACGCCTCGTCGACCCACGTCACGCCCAAGGGGATCGGAGAACCTTCGTCGGATTGCCAACTCTTCATAATTCACCCTTGCTCTCTTTGCTTTCACCCACCAATGGAATCGTTCAGGCCTCTCGAACCGCTTTACCAACCCGACCGCACGGCGTGCACTTTCGCACGGATTCCGCACAGTGCACAGCCACACGGTCACGCTGCGGACACGGGACGGCTGCCACCAAAGCCGAGTGACGGACTTGCGGCACGGACAACCAACCTGTTGTTAAAGTGGACGCACAGCACAGGACGTTCCGATCTGTCAAAGGCACACGTTTTGCGTACATACTTCATGCAGTAAGTCAATGAAGTTTGGATTTGCGACGCCCCCGAATCAATGGGGCAGTGTGACACGCCGACACCGGCGAACCCTTGGCGGTTGTCTGGTCGAGGATCACAGAACCGAAGTATCCATGCGAATGAATTTGACGCACGAACACGTCAGCTTATTGATCGCCACACGATGCTCACATCGCGGTCGGTGATCAACCAGCGGCTGACGCAGCGGCCATAAAATACCCGAGGAACGTGCGCTGACGTTCCGCGAGCTTAATGACCGAGCGCGATTCAGCAGCGCACACCCCGTCAGCGGGACAGGCACCTTTTTCGCCGACAGGCCGTTGTTCCGCAGTTGAATCTAATGGGCGGCGAAAAATGAGCCGGTCCCGGATGGTCGCCGAAGTGCGATCGGTCATTTAGCCAGGTATGAGAACAAGCACAACATCGATCGTGATCGGGGCGTTTGGTCTGTCTTCGTAGTGAAAAGGACGACGACGTCCCGGTCGACTGGATCGCCGGCACGAAGCACGTCGTCGACAGTGCGAAGTACGATTTTCCCGAGCGGTTGTGGCCGAAATTCGATGATTTCGAGCGACAACCGTTATTCATCACCGCAATTGAAGGGTAGCTTACATGGCTATGGTGGAACGTCCGATGACTGAGAATGAATCCCCTGCTGATATTGCCAAGAAAATCTTTTGCGGCAATTCGTACCGCCCAATCCGCTACCTGAGTTGCACCTTCGACAACGGTGTTCTGACAATTGGGGGACGCCTACCAAGTTTCTACTTGAAGCAGGTCGCCCAGAATGCCGTGCAAGAGATCGAAGGGGTGGTTCAAATTGAGAATCGGATTGAGGTCGCCCGGTAGCGGCGCCAAGCAAGTCGCTCGGCGTTTTCCGCACTGGTCCGATTGTCAGGCCGTCCAATTTCGCTACGCTGAAGCGTAGGTCATGGGCGGCTTGCCGGAGGCAACGAGATCCGGAGGCAACGGGCTCGCCCCCAATAACAGCCATTCTGAAACGCAATTCCAGCCACGAGGAGCCAAGTGTAGCCATGAGTGACCCGACGATTCTCGAGATGCTCCGTAGCGTGACATTTTTTAGCGGCATCGCGGACGGACATTTAGAGGAGTTGGCCAAGATTGCCCGCGCCGTCGAGTTTCCAGCGCGGCACGAGATTTTTCGCGAACACGATACGGCAGAGGACGTGTACGTGATTATCAGCGGCGAAGTATCGCTGGTGATTTGTGAGCCAAGCGTCGGTTGCCGTCAGCTCATGGAGGTGGGGGCCGGAGGCTTGGTGGGCTGGTCGCCGCTGGTGGGACGGCATCGTCTCTCCGATACCGCGCGGACCATGTCGCCTACAACGGCCGTGGCGATCAACGGGGAAAAAGCGCTCGCTTTGTGCAGTGCCGACCCGGAATTCGGCTGTGAGTTTATGCATCGTACTGCGATTGCCCTGGCCGAACGCTTGAGTGCGACACGTCTGCAGCTGATGAAGATGAGCGGATTTCAACTCCCTGACGCGCAGATTGAATCTGATTAGGGCTGCATCTTGCTCCAGCTTGGTCCGCAGCCGTGCACCACGCACGATTCGCGCGCATGCGAAAGGTGACGAACTCCTTCCCCGACTCTGCCCGTTAGCGCGCACGCTTTGTCGATCACATTCGCACAATCGAAGCGCGCTGCGCGCTCCATTGAGTCCCCCGGGAAGCCCTGGCCACCGACGCTTGGGATTGCCGCAACTTTTTCCTCGCCCGGCCACCGCCAAGTTGGTCCTTGACCTGGATGCGCAGGACTCCAGGGCGTCGCGGGGGGGGAGACCGCACCCTCTCGAACCGGATCGTGAGAGCCCGGAGACGGGGGCGTTGCAATCGCCGCGGGGCGGACGCCCCACACTCTGGCAGGTGTCGAGACGCCCGTCGGGCCGAGTTTGACAATTCACCCGGGCGGACAACGACTCGAAGTGGCTGACATTGCCCGGGACAATCTCGAACTGGTATGGGAGTTGCTTTTTCTATGCGTCGTTAAAGGCCCGCCCCTCCTGGTTGAGGCGGTCCAAGTCGTTGGGGTCCCAATCATCGCGTCTTGGCGGTCATTCGTCGACCCAACTTCGCAGAAGCAGGAGGACGTCGCCCATAAATTAGCAGGCGTCACCTTAGGGTGAAACGTATTGTTCGTTCCCGTGACGATTTTCAGGAGACGGTGAGATGACACGTGAAGTGGTGGTGCTCAGTGGTGTGCGAACGGCGATTGGTGGATATGGAGGGAGCCTGAAGGATATTCCGCCCAGCGTCATGGCCGCAAAATGCGTCCGCGAGGCGGTCAAGCGGTCGGGCATCAAGGCAGACGAGGTCGGTCATGTGGTGTTCGGAAACGTGATCCACACCGACCCTCACGACCACTACCTGGCGCGTGTGGCTGGCGTCAATGGCGGGCTACCGCACGAAGCGCCGGCACTGACCTTGAACCGCCTTTGCGGCAGCGGATTGCAGGCGATCGTGACGGCGGCTCAGACCATCATGCTGGGTGACGCCGACGTGACCGTGGCGGGCGGGGCCGAAAACATGAGTCGCAGCCCATACGCTTCACCGGCGATGCGGTTCGGGGCGCGCATGAACGATACGACCCTGACCGACATGATGGTTGGCGCACTCAGCGACCCGTTCGAAGACTACCACATGGGTGTCACGGCGGAAAACGTGGCCAAAAAATACAAGATTTCGCGCGAGGATCAGGACGAATTGGCCGTCGAGAGCCATCGTCGTGCCGGCGCGGCAATCGACCACGGCTACTTCA
>JAUIHJ010000685.1 GCA_030432015.1 bacterium | reverse complement strand
CCAGCGGCCCGCTGGCGTCTGCCTTCAGCTCGACCGTTTCGTCGCCCTGCGTCGCAGTGCGGGGCACATCGGCGGGAGACAATCCACAGGTTGAAATCGCGTCGAGCAGTTCGTCCAGCCCCACATCGGTCTTGGCCGAACAGCAAACAATGGGAATCAAGGAACCGGAGGCGACGGCTTGGGAGATGAGCTTTGAGAGTTCCTCCTCCGTTGGCAATTCGCCTTCCAAGTATTTTTCCATCACGGCTTCATCGACTTCGATGATCGACTCGATCAGCGCGTCGTGAATCTCGTTGGGATCGATCAGCGCGCCGGCCGTGTCGTCGGGAACATGAAGCGTGCTGACGACCCGTTTAAAGTCCGCGCCATGCCCGACGGGCACATTCAAAAGCACACAGCGGCCACCCCAAAGTTCTTGAATGGCGCCGATCAGCCCGAGGAAGTCAATATTGTCGTCATCCATCTTGTTGATCGCGATCAGGCGACCAACGCCGGCTTTTTCTGCCTCCTGAAAGACGCGCCGCGTATTCACTTCGATGCCCGAATGCGCATTGATCACCACAACCGCATTATCGACACCCTGCAACGCGCCGATTGTGTGCCCGATGAAATCAGGATACCCGGGCGCATCGATCATGTTGAATCGCTTGCCGCCGTGGCTGATATGCGTGACCGCCGCTTCCACCGAGTACTTGTGTTCTTTTTCCTCGGCATCGAAGTCGCAGATACTCGTCCCGTCATCAACGCTCGGATGGGCGTTCACGGCCCCGGTCTTGACCAAGAGACGGTCGACCAAAGTGGTTTTTCCAGTGGAGCCGTGACCGCAAAATACAAGGTTGCGGATGTCTTCGACTTTTACTTTCGCCATGCTGGATTCCTTCTTGGTTAGTCACATTTCGCTGCCGCGATCGCATCAGCGATGGTCAGTTTTCCTTCGTAAAGAGTTCGGCCGATGATGCATCCGGAGACGCCAATCTGGCTGAGCGCACGGACGTCATCCGCCGTCGTTACGCCACCCGAGGCAATCACCGGCAGCTTGGTTGCTCGCTGCATTTCTGCCATGGCTGCCACATTGGGGCCGGCCATCATGCCGTCCTTGGCGATATCCGTGTAAATGATCGCGGCAATCGGCTGGTCTTGATAACGAATCGCCAAGTCGGTCGCCATGACGTCGCTGGTCTCCAACCAACCATCGGTGGCAACACGACCGTCACGGGCGTCAATCCCAAGCGCCAAACGATGGGGAAACCGTTGACACATCTCGGAAAACCAGGCCGGCTCGCGGAGTGCCTTGGTACCTATCGCCAGACGCGAGAGTCCTGCTTCGAGCCACATTTCGATGGTTGCCTGATCGCGAACGCCACCACCCAGCTCGCATGGAATTTCGACGGCGGCGAGAATCGCCTCCACCGCGGGACGGTTGACTTGACCGCCGTCCCGCGCGCCGTCCAAATCGACCAAGTGCAGATACTCGGCTCCCGCAGCGACCCATTGTTTTGCCATTTCAGCAGGGTCGTCGCCAAACACGGTTTCGCGACCATAATCACCCTGTTGGAGACGCACGCACCTTCCGCCCCGAAGGTCAATGGCGGGCCAAATCTGCATGGAGCACGAACCGTTTATTGTTGCCAGGACTGAACTTAGAAGGCTGCAATATGCCAAATCGTGCAGGCCAATACAAGTAGCGGATAGATCCTCCAGGACGGCGTGAAAAGGACCGGCAACGTCTCTGTATCGCCACCCCGCGCGAGGTGCCGCAGCAGCGCCCCGCGAGTTCGCGTCGCCGTCGATCGGTGCGACGCCATCAGCGTCGGCTAGGCCGAAGCCTCTACCGAAAGTTCGGCGAAGTTACGCAGTAGGTGCAACCCCTTGGCCTGGCTCTTTTCCGGATGGAATTGCGTCGCGATCAGATTGTCCTGGCAAATCATCGCGCAAAATGGCCGGTGATATTCGGCTTCAACGGCCACCACCTGCGGGTCGTCCGGCACGACGTGATACGAATGCACAAAGTAGAAGTGTGTCCCCTCTTCGATCCCTTCCAGAATCGGAACGCGTCGCACGATCTTGGCCTCGTTCCAACCCATGTGAGGCACTTTGAATTCGGCAGGCACCTCAAACCGCTCGACCTTGCCGGGGACGATCCCCAACCCTTCGTGCTCGCCATCTTCGTAACTGACATCGAACAACAGTTGGAGCCCCAGGCAGATGCCCAACATCGGTTTGCCAGCGTCGATCGCATCGCGAATCGGTCCGGCCAAATCGCGGCGGTGCAATTCAGCAATGGCGTCCTGAAAACCACCCACGCCTGGTAACACGATACGGTCGGCACGGGCCAGAACCAGCGGGTCGCACGTGATTTCGGCGCTGTGCCCGACTTTCTCAAAGGCCTTTTGCACACTCCGCAGGTTGCCCATTCGGTAATCGATAATTGCGATCATGAGATTCTTTTGATATGTGCCACTCAGGGGGACGCGCCATTGCCAGGACAAAGGTGCTCGACGGCAGGTTCACGCGTTGGACGAGAATGGTCCGATTGTAATCACGCCGCCGCGGAGGCGTTAGGTGCCGTCAACCGTCTCGGGATAGATGACGACCTCGACGCGACGATTTCGGGCACGACCAGCAGGGGTCGCATTCGACGCAACCGGGCGATTGGCGCCATACCCAACCGTGAAAAGTTGCTCTGCGGGAAACCGACTTCGCGACGTCAGCGCCTCGAAGACGGCCGTCGATTGTGCCGCGCTTAACTGATGGCTGCTGATCGCACCGGTCGGAACCGTGTCGGTGTGGCCTTCGATGCCGACGATCTGGCGAGGATAATTGCGAGCAACAACACCTGCAACTTGATTCAAGAGCGTGACAGCCGCCGGCAGCAACTGCGAAGTGCCCTGGTGAAATAAGCGATCCGCCGGCAGTTCGATACGAATCACATCGCCATCCGGGCGAACTTGAATCCCCGGAATGTCGATCACAGGCAGGGATTCCTGCAGACTGTTATTGGCCGTGATGCGGGCGCTCCCGCCGCGCGTGGTCGTTGCCTCGAGGGCAGATAACTGGCGTTCTGTCTGGACTTTCGCGACTTGGTATTCCTGCAATTGCGAGGCCGTCTCGGCGAGCCGACTTCGCAGCAACGTGATCTCATCGGAAAACAGCTTGACCTGCTGATTCGCTTGCGCGAGTTCGGTGTGCAGGTCGCGATTATCGACATCCAGGGCGGTGGCGCGCCTTCCCAAGTCCTGCAACTGGGATGCCTGCTGCTGCTCCCAAGCTGCTTGAGGCGGCGCGGAAGACGTCAAGAATGGGTTCGGCGCGTTACATCCGGCAAGGCCTGCCGCGAACGAAATCGACGCCAGGACGAGGAGATTCCGCGCCAGGGAGAACTTTGCGAGCATGGCATCAAACCTCCTTTCGCGGCGAATCGGCTTCGAATTCCCTGCCCCTCGGACACGCGCACGCCAACGTCCCTCGCGCGAGAAGCGGCGGAATGGTAGCAATGGCCAATCACGGCGACAAGGCCGAATTGGGCAGGTACGGGAGGAAAACAACCATTTCTCGTTCAATCCCGCGGGAAGAACGGACGCGAGCCACTGTCATTCGGTCGCGCCGGTCACCGCCAGCCGAATGAAGCGCATGATGATCAGCATCGCCCACATCAGAGAGAGGCAGAAGACCACCATCGCCGGGATGACCCAGCCCATGACAAACACGCGGCCCATTGTTTCGTGCCAAATCGATCCCCACCGCAAGATCAGGTAGAGCGTCGCCAGGCAGAGGTACGGGCCAAAGGCGATGTCGCGGCGGCGGGTGAGAATCCACTGCGTCAGCGAAATCAACAAGGCCGCGACGGGAGCCAGGAAAAAGATCGCCAGCGTCGCCTGCCAACCCAGGAAAGCCCCAATCAGGCTCATCAGCGTCACGTCGCCAAATCCCATCGCCTCCTGCCCCAGCGCCTGGCGACCGATAATCCGCACCGCCCAAATCAAACCGCCACCAAACGCGAGTCCCACCAGCGACGTGAACAGGGCGATCCACCGTGGGTGGTCACACGACCAGACACCCGCGATCGCGAGCGCCCCGACCACCGCGAGGCACCCGATCCACTTGGAAACCGGCTGACGGCAAATGCTGGCGGCGAAGTACGCACAGGCTTTCCGCCACCCACGGCGGGTCGTCCAGATCCAGGGGACGACCGCAAAACACCACCCCCAGAAACAAAGCAGGCCCAGCACCAAACCGCGCCAGCTATCGAGCCATTCCGGCCAAGGGTTTGGCGACGCCACCGTCAGCGATTCGAGCAGGAAGGGTGGCGTCGTAAACGAGGAGGTGACCAACGGCAGCGACGCAGGCAACACAGCGGCAAACAGCAGGCCAGCCAAGGCCCCCGGAATGGTAATGGAGTCCGGTATGGTTTGCTCGTCAAAGTCGATGAACGTCGCCACCATCATTAACGAAATTAAGACGAGATGGGCGAGGACTTGAGCCTTGAGGGTGGCAACCGCGGGAGCAATGATGACACCGTCAATTCGATACACTCCAATTTGCTCGACTTCGTACCAATAGAGGGCCGCGTAGCCGGCCCCCATCGCCACTTCGATCAGGAGGGGACGAATCCAATAT
>JAUIHJ010000684.1 GCA_030432015.1 bacterium | reverse complement strand
ACTTCGCCGGTCGGCCGCCCGTCGGGCTCGCGGTCGATGATGTTAGTTGGTGTCGTGCATTGAAACCGGTGCGATCCCCGACTCGGAAAGCCGCCGGGCAATCGGTGCGGCGTCCTTGGCTGGCTATTGCTTGGCTTCTGGGGCAGCTTCTGGCTTTGCCGCTTCTGCCTTGGGGGCGACCTTAAGCACCAATGTGGTGCTGGCGTCGACGTCCACCCCGTTGTACTTGGCCTTCGCGGTGATCGTGAGGGTGTGGTCACCGACGGTCGCTTGGTCGTTGGCGGTCACTTCGAACTTGCCGTCTGACGTCTCCTTTTCCAGGCTGAAGTTCTTGATCCCCAAACCGGTCACGCCCTTGGGAACCGCCAGCACCAGGTCCACCTTATCGGCGAACCCGTAGAGGCGTTTGATGGTGGCAGGAATCTCAACCGAGGCCCCCGGCTGGATTGGCTCGGCCGGTGCCTTGGCCGTTACTTCCAGCGGCGTGTTGGCGATCCGGACGCGGACCGGCGTCGAAATGGCGACAAACGCCCGGTCGGCGGGAGCGTTGGCCTTCTTCACGGCGGCGACACGTTTGTCCAACGCAGCTTTGAGGGCCTGGACCTGTTTGAGCTTCGCTGCCAGCGCAACGGCCTGCTTCTCGGCTTCGACCTTGGCCGCCTCGGCCGCGGTTGCAGCGGCTTTCATTTTCGTCAATTCTGCCTCGGCTGCCTGCTTGGCGGCCGTGGCTTGGGCGCTGGCCTGGTCGGCCGCCGCTTTGACCTTTTGGGCTTCGTCGGTCGCCGCGGCCAACTCCTGGTTGGCTTCATCCTTGGCCGCGGCGGCTTGGGCGACCTTGAGGGCGGCATCCGCTTGTGCGGCCGCCGCGGCCGCTTGCGTCGCCTCCGCGGCCGCTTTTTGGGCCGCCGCTTCGGCCGGCTTGATGGCGGCAACTGCGACCTGCGCAGCTTTCACGGCCGCGTCTTTCTGCTGGACTTGCGTTTTGGCGGCCGCGTCGACTTCCTGAACCTTCGCGTCCAAGCCCTTTTGCTCTGCCTCGACCGCAGGAATCGCCAACTCGTCTCGAACCAACTTCGACTTGGCATCGGCGCGCATGAAGAAGGTATAGACCCCAGGCTTGGTCGCTTTGTTTGTGATGTCTAAGGCCACAACGCCATCTGCCTTGTCCGCTTTGACCGCCACGTTGGCGACTTTGATGTCACCTGGAAGTCCACTGGCAGCCAACGTCAAGTCGCCTTTGAAATCGCGGCGCCGCGTGACCTTCACGGGAATTTCCAACTTTGCGCCGCGCGAGGTTTCCCAAACCTTATTTTCACCCACTTCGACGGAGGCTGGTGCGACTTCGTCGCCAATGACGGCCAGTGAGATGTCCTGCGTGACACGGAAGTTCGGAGGATCCTGGACCCGATTGCCGGTGCCCCACACGACGCTCCCGGTTCGTGCAACCCGTGATACGTCCGCGTCGCCGAGTTTCGCTTTACCCACGACGCGAATACTTGCCAGGGAACTTGCCGCATCTTCGGTCGCCTCGAAAATCAACGTCGCCGAGTTCTGAGTCGCCCCAATCAACGCCCCGCGTGTCGAAACGCCCGGGGGGAGCGCTTCGGCCGACAACTCGATCTCCCCGGCAAAACCATCCTGCCTTTCTACGATAACTTGCATCGCCGCGGTGCCACCTTTGCGAATCGTGGCGCCACCCTCCCGAACCAGGTTGGCATTGACCGGCGTGGTCACCGGCTGCGAGACGACGACCAGACGATAGTCGGGTTGCTCCGGTCGAATCACCAATCGGTACACCGTGCGTGGATCGGCGCGGCTACCACCGAATTGATCGCGCAACATAAGGCGATAGGTTGCATCCGCATTACACACCAGACGGTAGGTCGGATCGTCGGTTGAGGTATCGAAGTCGGTGCCGAGCCGACCGGTGCGGTCACCTGGGTCATCGACATTGGCCATGTCCGCGACGACTTCCTCGCCCTTGTCATTCTTGGTGACGCGTTGCACGACCAGCCGGGCGTCAACGTTCGCTCCCAGGCGATGCGCCAAGAGATCAACATAGTAAACGTCGCCCTGCTTGCCCTCGAACTGTACCCAGTCGGTATCGCGTTCCGGGAAGAACTGGCCCACGAATTCACATGGTGCGGTCACCGTTTGTACGGCGGCTGGCCCGGCATCGCCGGCCTGTTCCTGCACGACGGGATAGTGAGCAAAGTAGACGGGCAACTGCTGGCCATGTTCGGTGCGGTACTGGAAGGCATCCAAGGCGGCGACTTGGGGTTCGGCACGACCTGCCACTTCAAGTTGCGCGGCAGCAGCGGCGGGCGGCAGCGTAATGGTTACCGTTTTCTTCTGCAGGACAATTCCGTTCACCTGTAGGTCGGACGTTTCGCCACCGGGGAGATTGCGACCGTACAGAGTAAAGTCGGCGGCTGCGCCCGCCTGCCCGGACGGCGGGAAGATAAAATCGACGTGCGGCTTGTCGTGAATGGTCAGCCGGTAGAAGTAATCGGCTCCCCCTTTGTAAACAAAGTCGTACAACGCCAGCAGATAGTCGCCCTCAACCGGGGCGGTGACGTCGATCATGGGATCCTGCCCGAGATAGTCGAGGCTGCGGGCGACGGATTTGCCATCGGGCCCGGTGATGGCCAACGCCCCATTGAGCCGCGAATCAATCCGCTGTGCCTGGCAATCGATCAGGACGCGTTGCCCCTTCTTGAGCGTCAGTTTGACGAAGTCCCGTTTGGCGGCGTCGACGATGCCGTTGATCGTCTGATTGATGGCTGCAACCGGCGCGGTACCGGCATCGTTGGTCGGTGTGTTGATTACCTCGTCCAAGCTACCAACAACAAAGGCGCGCGGGTTTGAGACGCCGAAACGACCCGCGACGCGTGCTTCGTAGCTGCCCAGGGGAACGTCGGCGGCAATCTTGACGGTAAACTGATTCGCGATCGGCTTGGCCGGTTCGAATTCGGTTGCGGGCGTCACCTTGGGCGTGGCGGTGATGCCCGGATGGGAAAAAATCAAGCGATCGACGAGATCCGTATCGGCACCCGCAACGGTGACATCCAAGGTGGAACCGGTCTTGCCCCCCGGTGGGAAAACGCTTGAAAGTTGCGCCGTAGGCAACTGCGCCAACACCGTCGAGACGGCCAAGCAACCGATCAGGAACGAACCGAGGCCGGCCGCGCGACCAGAGGCTGACCACAAGCATGTTGTGTTAAGTGCACGTAAACGAGACGCCATCGGAGTCATTCCTTATGCGATGGAGCAGCAGCCCGAAAAACGGGTGGAGCAGCGGATTATGGGGAATGCTATTCCGGTTCCAGTGTGATTGCCGAAACCGGTCGATTCAATGCAGGAGGGAGTTGCCGGGTGAAAAATAAAACCCAACAACGGCAGGTGAGCACGCAGCGCAAGGAAACTCAATTCGCCGCGTCACTTGTGTGGCTGACGTTCTCGTTGTCGTTGCGTTTAGTGATTGAACAGGAATTCTTTGGTATTGATGAGCGCCCAGACAATGTCTTCGTAGGCGCGTTTGACGTCGTCGCCACATTTCTCGATGTGTGCAATGGCAATGGCCGTCTCATCATCCAAGGGTGGTCGAGAAAATGCCAACAAATACAGTTCGCGGATCTTGGCAGCGTGGTCTCGGTCTTTGTCGGCCGCCAGACGTGCGGCGCTGCCTCCGCCAGCGGTCAGCTTGCCCTGAATTTCACTCGAATTCAGCAAGTGCAGGCTTTGCGCCAAATTCGCTTCGGAGGATCGTTCGCATTCACAGGCGCTGCTCGCTTCCGGGCGTCCAAACACCGTTAAGAAATACGAAGAGAATCCGTTATCGGGCAGTTGCACGGCGCGGGTCCCGGCGGGTGCGCCGCTGAAGCCGGTGGTGGTTCCCGTGACCTGATTGATCGCGTCCAACAAGACTTCGGCGTTAAGTCGCTTGGGGTAATACCGCGAAAAATTTTGCTTATCACTTCGATTCCACGAATTGGGCTCGGCGGCCAACTGGTAGGTTTCCGAGTTACAAATCGTCCGAATCAGATGCTTCAGGTCAAATTTGTGTTGGATGAAATCTTGCGCGAGCGCGTCGAGCAATTCAGGATTGGTGGCAGGATTGGTCACGCGCATATCATCTTCCGGATCAACCAGGCCACGTCCGAAGAAGTGTTTCCAATAACGATTCACCAGTGCCCGAGCGAAGAACGGGTTCTCAGGGTCGGCCATCCAATCGGCCAGTTCATGGCGGGGATCATCATATTGCGAGAGTTCCAGCGTCTGCGCGCCCAGTCCTGTCGGCTTGACCATCTCTTTGTTCTTGGGGTTTTGCGCCTGCGCTACGCCGGGGTTATGGTAAATCCGCACCTCGTTCTGCAGCAGACCCTTCTTGCGTCCGACCCGCGAGAAAAATGCCTGAAAGCCGTAGTAATCTTGTTGACTCCAAACTTCAAACGGATGGTGATGGCAGCGAGCACACTGGATTCGGAGGCCGAGAAACAACTGGGCGGTATCCTCAACCTGGGCGGACGCGTCTTTCACTTCGCGGTACCAGGCAACCGGCGCGTTGAAGCTGGCGTCACCCGAAGCGGTCAGAATTTCACGCACAAACTGGTCGTA
>JAUIHJ010000683.1 GCA_030432015.1 bacterium | reverse complement strand
ATTTTTGCACGAGGTTTGTTAATGTCTGATGTGAATACGGTCCCGCAGGATGATGCCATCGAATCGGATCCGTTTGTTGAACATGTCGCCGACGCGGACCCGGCTGAGACCCAAGAGTGGCTCGATTCGCTGGAATACGTCTTGAACAGTCGCGGTCCGGATCGAGCTCGCTACCTGCTCTCGGTCATGGAGCAGAAGGCCCGTAAAGCGGGTGTCGACCGACCGATGGCGATGAACACGCCGTATATCAACACGATTCAGGCGGATAAGCAGCCCCCCTACCCGGGCAATCGGGAAATCGAACGGCGCATCAAGAGCATCATTCGGTGGAATGCGATGGCGATGGTCGTCCGCGCGAATCGGCAGGCTTCTGGCATTGGGGGCCACATTTCGACGTTTGCCTCGGCCGCCACCCTCTATGAAGTTGGCTACAACCATTTTTTTCGCGGCCGTGGCGAATCGGGATACGACGGGGACCAGATTTATATTCAAGGCCATGCCTCGCCGGGGATTTATTCCCGGGCCTATCTTGAGGGCCGATTGAGCGAGGAGAATTTGGTCAATTTTCGCCGCGAGCTGCAGCCGGAGGGTGGCCTCTCGTCCTATCCCCATCCGTGGCTGATGCCCAGTTTCTGGGAATACCCGACGGTCTCCATGGGCCTGGCGCCGATCATGTCGATCTATCAGGCACGATTCAATGAGTACCTGCTTGATCGGGGTCTCAAGGACACGTCCAATCAGAAAGTGTGGGCGTTCTTGGGAGACGGTGAATGTGACGAACCTGAGACGCTGGGTGCGATTACGCTCGCTTCGCGTGAGAAATTGAACAACCTGATCTTTGTCATCAACTGCAACCTGCAACGGTTGGACGGCCCTGTCCGAGGCAACGCCAAGATTATTCAGGAATTGGAAGCCCTTTTCCGCGGTGCGGGCTGGAACGTCATCAAGGTTATTTGGGGCGACGACTGGGACCCCTTACTCGCCGCCGACAAGCAGGGGGTGCTGGCCAAACGGATGGAAGAGGTTGTCGACGGCCAATACCAGAAGTACACGGTCAGTCCCGGCTCCTATATTCGAGACCACTTCTTCGGGCACTACGAGGAGCTCAAGAAGATGGTGGCCAATTATTCGGATGAAAAATTGGAGAGCATGCGGCGCGGCGGCCACGATCCGGAAAAAGTGTTCGCGGCATATCAGGCGGCCGTGAATCATAAAGGCCAGCCGACCGTCATCTTGGCAAAAACCATCAAAGGCTATGGGTTGGGTGAAGCGGGCGAAGGTCGCAACATCGCCCACAATCAGAAAAAGTTGAACGAAGAAGAGTTGCTGGAATTCCGCAGCCGTTTCGGGATTCCGATTTCGGATGAAGACGTGATGAGCGCGCCGTTCTATCGACCGTCCGAAGACAGTGTCGAGATGAAGTACCTGAAGCAGCGGCGCGCCAGTCTGGGCGGCTTCGTCCCCAGCCGACCCACCACCGCGCCCGCCATGGAGGTTCCCAGGTTCGAGGACTATCGCAAGATCGTCGATCGCGATGCGGGCAAAGATATTTCGACGACGATGGGAATCGTCCGGCTGCTGGAAAAGCTTTGCAAAGACAAAAAGATCGGTAAACAGATCGTGCCGATCGTGCCCGACGAGTCCCGTACCTTTGGGATGGAGGGGATGTTCCGCCAGGTTGGTATCTATGCCCACGCGGGCCAGCTCTATGAACCGGCCGATTCGGACAAGGTGTTCTACTACAAGGAGGCCCAGGACGGTCAGATCCTCGAAGAAGGAATCACCGAAGCGGGGTCGATGTCGTCCTTCATCGCTGCGGGCACCGCCTACAGCCAGCACGGCATCAACATGATTCCGTTCTTCATTTATTACTCGATGTTTGGCTTCCAACGGATCGGAGACTTGATTTGGGCCGCGGCGGACTGTCGCGCCAAAGGGTTCCTGATCGGCGGCACGGCGGGACGCACGACGCTCAACGGCGAAGGGCTCCAGCATCAAGACGGCCACAGCCTGCTGAACGCCATCGCCTTTCCCACGGTCCGTGCCTACGACACCGCATTTCACTACGAAACGGCGGTCATTGTTTTCGAAGGCCTGAAGCGGATGTACGAGGATGGCGAAACGGCCATGTACTACCTGACCGTGGAGAACGAAAACTATCCGATGCCCGCCATGCCCGAAGGCTGCGAGGAAGGCATCATCAAGGGGATGTACAAGTACTCCAGCGTCGAGGCCGACGGGGGACAGAAGCGTGTGCAACTGTTTGGCAGCGGCGCCATCCTGCGGGAGACGCTCCGCGCCCAGACGATGTTGGCCGAGAAATACGGTGTCTCCAGCGATGTCTGGAGCGTGACCAGCTACACGCAACTGCGTCGCGAGGCGCAAGCATGCCGGCGGTGGAACCTTTTGCATCCCGATCAAGATCCCCGTAAATCGTATCTGGAATCGGCCATCGACGGTGTGGAAGGACCATTCATCGCAGCTTCCGACTACGTCTGTGCGCTGGCCGAGCAACTGACTCCCTGGATCCCAGGCGAGTACCGCGTCCTCGGAACCGATGGCATGGGACGCAGCGAGACCCGTGAAGCCTTGCGGCGACACTTCGATGTGGATGCCGAGAGCATTACCCTAGCGACACTTTACGAATTGCAGCTGAAGGGCGAGTTCGCAGCCACCGAGGTTGCTCAGGCCGTTAAAGACTTGGGAATCGATCCCGACAAGGTTGACCCCGTTATGGCGTGACGACCTGGCTGATCGGTTGTAGCCAGACGAAATGTCGGACGATAGAACGAGACAACAGGAAACGAACTGATGACGATTGAAGTGAAGCTTCCGGAACTGGGTGACGGGATCGAATCCGGCGACGTGCTCGAAGTACTCGTCCAGGAAGGCGACACGATCGAAAAAGAACAGGGCATTGTCGAATTGGAAACCGACAAGGCCACCGTCGAAGTTCCGTGTTCGCATGCTGGCCGGATCGTCAAGGTCCATGTACAGATCGGTGACACCGTGCCAATCGGCGCCACGCTGATCACGGTCGAAGCGGCGGCACCCGCAGCGGCTGCCCCGGCACCCCAACCGCCGGCTCCGCCCGCCAGTCAACCGCCCGCGGCCCCGGTCGAAACCCCCGCTCAGCCAGCGCCCACGCAGCCAGCATCCACGGTCTCCTCCCCCGCTGAATCTGTGCCCGCACCAGCGCCTGCCCAGCGGTCGGATCCCAAGCCCGCGGCCAAAGCCCCGGCCGCTGACCGAGAATCCAAACCGACCCCCACGGCCCCGCCAGCCGTCGCCGCTGGTACGGAGACGGGTGCAGCCGTTGCTGCCGGCCCGGCCATCCGACGGTTCGCTCGTGAAGTCGGTGTTGATTTGTCGACGGTTGCCGGCACCGGAGAAAACGGGCGCATTACCCGCGAAGATGTACTGGCGGTGGTCTTGCAGACCTCCAAGACCGCACGCGGCAAGCAGCCTGCCGCGGATGCGAACTTGAACACCACGACGGATGATTGGGGCGTCGTGCGGATCGAGAAAATGGCGAAGATCCGCCGCACCATTGCCGATCGCATGCACCAGTCATGGACCACGGCGCCGCGCGTGACCAACTTTGACGACGCTGACGTCACCGAGTTGGAACGGATGCGACAAGCGAATAAGGCGGATTACGCGGCACAGGGTATCAAACTGACGACCATGCCGTTTCTGATCAAGGCCTGCGCAATGGCCCTACGGGATCATCCGGCCATTAATGCCTCGGTCGATATGGAAAATGGCCAGATCATCTACAAAGAGTATTACAACATCGGGATTGCCGTCGACACCGAGCGGGGCTTGGTGGTCCCGCCGCTCCGCGACGCGAACAAGCTTTCGATCCCGGCAGTGGCCAAGGAACTCGGCAACCTGGCCGAAAAGGTCCGCACGGGTGACTTTGGGATCAATGATCTGCGCGGCGGAACATTCACCATCAGCAATTTGGGGGCGATCGGCGGCACTTACTCGACACCGATCATCAATGTCCCCGAAGTTGCCATTCTGCTGGTGGGCCGCGCGCGAAAAATGCCGGTTGTCATCAACGACGAAGTGCAGGTCCGCCTGATGATGCCGCTCAGCCTGTCCTACGATCATCGGTTGGTTGACGGTGCCACGGCAGCCCGTTTCCTCAATGCCGTCATCAACTATCTCGAGGCACCGGGCAGGTTGCTCTTGGCCTTGTAAGAAAATGCCGCGGCTGGCGATGCGCGACGCCGACAGGGGACGGCCGGAAACCGGACTCAGCTTTTTGTGCCGCGGGCGATTGGGCGAATCCGTTGCGTCCGCCGAAGCTCCGTCTCAGTGTCGCCTGGCTGGGTCACTCCCACAACGGGTGAGACGCGGCCGTCGCCAGCGGCGCAAACACCAGCAGCGGGAGCCAGGCGGCCGCCACGGGCGACAGGAGTCCGCCGTTGGCGCCAATCGCATGGCAGACCATCAGCATGAGGATGAAGCCGACCACCAGCGCCAGGCACCACCCAGCGGCCACGAAAATGTTGCTGTTCCTTTGTGACAGGACTAACGGCAGCCCGATCAGGAACAAGGACATGTCTAACAGCGGTTTAACCAACCGCGAATGGATCGTGACCCGCGCGTCC
>JAUIHJ010000682.1 GCA_030432015.1 bacterium | reverse complement strand
TCCCAATCAGCAATTCGCCGCACCGGCAATCAATCGAGTCGTCGCATCCACTGTCGGTCGAGCTTGATGGCCGCCGCGCAGGTGGGCCGCAACCGTTGCAATGGCAGCGGTGGTTCCCGGCAATCTGCCTGGGGCTGTGCCTGCTGATCGGGTGCGGCCCTGCCCGGCCCAAACTGGTTCCGGTCAGCGGCACGGTTTCCCTGGACGGTGAACCGCTGGCTTTTAAGAATCTGCTGTTTATTCCTGAGGGCGAGACAGCGGGAAACGGTGCGGGAGGGTACACCAACGCCACGGGAAGCTATGCGTTAATTGCGGTTATCTTCGGCGGTACCAAGGACTACGACGGATGCCCGCCAGGCCGTTATCGCGTCGTGATATCCGAGCCGACCATTCCGATCAGCGAGGCAGATTTCGGTTCACAGGGCCAGGGAGACGAGGGAGATCAGCCCGCTGCCGCGGTTGGGCCCGCCAGTCGCCCTTCCGCTGGGAGTCGGGGGAAGCGTCAGGTACCGGCCGTGTATTCATCACCTCGCACGACCCCGCTGATTCTGGAAGTCCCTGAATCCGGCGGCGTACTGAATGTGGAACTGACCAGCCAATCACGATAGCGAGCGCACTCGAAAACTCGCCTACCGCCGTTGCTTTTTTCAGTCTCGCGATCGGTCAGCTGGCGAGTGAGTGATTTTCGTTTCGGGATCTTTTCTCAGTTGCCGACAGCACGCAAGGAACTGGTCCGGCAGAAGCTCCGGCTGCCTGGCCTGGGATGGATGCTGCAGGCGCCATCGCGGGCGACAACTTCGGGGTCTGTTGTTGACGTGTCATGCGCACCAGACCTCAAGGCGCCATCGCAAAGAATGGCCCATTCACGCGAAGCGTGCCGAACCGGTTTTTGCATCGCCTGCAGGATTTCGAGCGAAACCGTCCACTACCCACAACTTGCGCTTATTGACCAAACCGACGCGCAGGCCATAGACTGGTACGTTTGGGTTGACCCAATCATGGGCGGAGGAAGCGCGACGTGTCGGGAACTTGTGTAATCGGACTGCAATGGGGGGACGAAGCCAAAGGCAAGCTCGTCGACCTGCTGACCACTCAATTCGAAATCGTGGTCCGCTTCCTGGGGGGCGCCAATGCCGGGCACACCGTGGTGGTTGGCGACCAGGTCTACAAGCTGCATCATATCCCCAGTGGCATCCTTAATCCCGATGCGGTCAACGTGGTGACACCGGGCGTGGTGATTAACCCGGCGACGATCCTCAAAGAAATCGACGGCCTCACATCGCGGAACGTCAAGGTTGCCGAAAACCTGATGCTGAGCGACCGGGCCCATGTCGTTTGTCCCTGGCATATCGCGGAAGATCGCCTGATGGATGGCGAACCGGTCAACGGTGAGAGTATCGGCACGACGCTGCGCGGCATCGGCCCTTGCTATCGTGACAAGGTCGGGCGGACGTTTGCCATTCGCCTGGGCGATCTCTTTCGCCCGGATTTTCGGGACCGGGTCACTAGCATCGTGGCCACCAAGCGGCGGCTGCTTTCGGGTCTGGCGGAGAACTCGGACCTGTCGGACGCGCTCAATGCGGACGCAATCTCGGACGAGTACGAAGGGTATGCCAAACGCTTGAAGCCCTTCGTGACCGATACCACGCCTTATTTGCTTGACGCCATTGACGCCGACAAGCGGTTGCTGTTTGAAGGCGCCCAGGGCGCATTGCTGGACATCGACCACGGGACCTTTCCGTTCGTGACCAGCAGCAATAGTTCAGGCGTTGGCGTGGCAGCCGGGTCGGGCGTGCCTCCGCGTTGCATCGATCGCGTGATTGGCGTGGCTAAGTCGTATACGACCAGGGTCGGTGGCGGACCGTTTCCCACCGAGCAAGACAATGAACATGGTCAGCGAATTCGCGACCTGGGCAATGAATATGGTACCACCACCGGACGTCCTCGCCGCTGCGGTTGGTTCGACGCGGTGGCCGTGCGGTACACGGCGCGGTTGAGTGGCGTCGATGGCATGGCGCTGATGATGATGGACGTCCTCAGCCAGTTGCCGGAAATCAAGATTTGCATCGCCTACGAACTGGATGGTCAACGCATCCATCATTTCCCCAGCCACGTCGATGACCTGCGGCGGGTCACACCCGTCTACGAGTCATGGCCGGGTTGGAATGTCGATGTTACCGGCGTGCGGACCTATGCTGGGCTGCCGGACGACGCGAAGCGCTATCTGGATCGTGTCGCCGAACTCGTTGGCAAACCGGTCGATATCGTTTCGGTTGGCCCGGATCGCGACCAGACGATTTTTGTCAACGAGAAAAACGCCATCAACGACTAGAAGGAGTGGAGCTCTCTCCGGTGTGGCTATGTCTGATCGATCTGCCGCGACTGCCGCTGCCGAGCTGAATGTCGACGTCGAGCGGCGTCCGCGACATATCGCCGTCATCATGGACGGTAACGGCCGCTGGGCGCAACGCCAGAGCTTGCCCCGCATTGAAGGGCATCGCCAGGGCGTTGCCAGCGTACGGCGGACGGTCGAGGAATGTTCGCGACTGGACATTGAACAACTGACGCTGTATTGCCTTTCCAGCGAAAACTGGAAACGCCCCCAGACCGAATTGGACTTCCTCATGCACTTGCTCGAGCAGTACATGATCGAAGAACGCAGTACGATTATGGACCAGGATATTCGGGTCCGAATTATTGGTCGACGCGACGGCATCCCGGATCGAGTGTTGCGGGAGATGGACAAGACGATCGAATTGAGTGCCGCCAACGGTGGCACCTTGCTCTGCCTGGCGATCAATTACGGGGGACGCGCCGAGATGATCGACGCGATCCGCCGGATTGCCTGCGAAGTCCAAAAGCAGTCGCTGAAACCTGAGGAGATCTCTGAGGAATTGCTGGCCGATTATCTCGATACGGCCGGCATGCCCGACCCCGATCTGTTGGTGCGAACGGCCGGCGAAATGCGGATCAGCAATTTTCTCCTGTGGCAGATCAGCTATTCGGAACTGTGGGTGACCGAAAAGTGTTGGCCTGAATTTCAAGTCGACGACTTGCATCATGCGATCCGCGACTACGCGGCCCGCGATCGCCGTTTTGGTGGCTTGGCCAAGTAAAGGGGGTCGTAGTGCTGCGCATGCGGCTGCTGTTTGCGACGCTGATTCTCCTGCCATTGCTTGGTTTGTTGATCGCGGATTTTTGCTGGAATGCCGGTGCTCCCGGCGTCTGGTTGGCACCGCTGGGACTGGCAATCTCACTGGCGGCAGCCGCCGAGATTTTGGATCTGCTGCGAAACAAGAACCACGATGTGATCGGATGGAGTGTCTATGCAGGTGTCGGTCTGATCCTGGTCGCAGCGTTCGCGCCACTGGCCTGGCAACTCGCCGGTACGGTTTACCCGGCCACGTGCCCGCTGGCCGGGATGGGGCTCCCGATGACCGCCGCCACCGCTGCCCTGGCCCTGGTGTTTGTGGCCGAAATGCGCCGGTATCGTGAACCGGGGGGTGTGATTGTGAACGTCGCGTTGGCGACATTCGCGATTATGTATATCGGGTTACTCATGAGCTTTGTGTTTAAGCTCAGGATGTTTCACGACAATGCCTGGGGGATGGCTGCCCTGGTTTCGCTGGTTTTCGTGGCAAAGTGGTCGGACGTTGGTGCCTACACTTGTGGGCGTCTGTTGGGCCGCCATAAATTAGCGCCGCGGTTGAGCCCGAATAAGACGATCGAGGGCGCCGTCGGCGGAATTCTGACTGCCGCCGTCGCCGCCGCGGTGTTCTTTTTCGCGATTGTTCCTCTGATTGTCGGCGCGGACGCTCGGATGCCACCCTGGTGGGCCTGCCTTGTTTATGGCGTCGTGATTGCGGTGGCCGGGATCATTGGTGATCTCAGTGAATCGTTGCTGAAGCGCGACATGGATCGCAAGGACTCCAGTCGCTGGCTGCTCGGCTTGGGCGGCGTTCTCGACATTTTGGATTCCGTCTTGATGGCGGCCCCCCCCGCCTATTTTTGCTGGGTTGCGGGTTTGGTCGGACCTTGAGCGTAACGAAGGCTGGGCACGCGAGTTCTGGGGGGCGGGGTGTCGGGTTTCAACCATGTAAGCATCGTGTGCCGTCGAGCCAGCGGCCAAGGGTCGCTGTTCCCAACTCGCCCGGCGGAATGCAAAAACTCCGGAAGTCTCGCTTGAAGCTGGGGGCAATCTGTCGATAGAATCAAGCATACTTGATGCGTGTTCTGCGACTCGACACGCGTCACCTCCCCCCACCGTGGTCGCCCCTGCCTTGCCTCATGCCTCGCGGAGATTCTGATGCTCTCGATCCCAGGACGGAAATATCGGTTGTGTGACGGAGTTTCGCGTCGCGACGTGCTTAAAATCGGTGCTTTGGCGATGGGGGGGCTGGCGCTGCCGGACGTCTTGCGGCTGGAAGCCCAGGCTGGCATCAAGCGGTCCCATAAAGCGATCATCATGATCTACATGGCCGGTGCGCCGTCGCATCAGGATATGTACGATCTGAAGATGGATGCGCCGGCGGAGATTCGGGGCGAATTTCAGCCGATTGAAACCAACGTTCCCGGCATTCAAATCTGCGAACATATGCCGGGCCTGGCCAAGGTCATGGACAAGTGT
>JAUIHJ010000681.1 GCA_030432015.1 bacterium | reverse complement strand
GGCCGCCTTTGCGCCCTGCCATTTTAGGCGAGACGATCGCCAAACGCGACTGGGCGAACAACGCCCCGTCAACGATGGCTGTTGATCGGCTCTGGCGGAAAGCGGGCCCCGCGGGTCGTTTGGGAACGCGGCAAAAGGTGAACTGGCGACCTGCCAAGTGGCTATGCAATCAGCGAAGCTTCGACATCGTCGACGGTCGCACATCCGGTCGCGATCATGGCGTTTTCCAACTCTTCTCGAAACAGCTCGATTACTTTGGCAACTCCCGCCTCGCCGTCCGCTGCCAACGCCCAGGCGTACGGACGCCCAATCAGGACGGCGCGGGCGCCCCAGGCGAGCGCCTTGAGGACATCCGTGCCCCGGCGAACGCCTCCATCCATGTAGACTTCCGCCCGTCCCGCGACGGCTTCGACGACATGGGGCAAGACGTCAATCGTGGCTGGCATCCCATCCAGACGCCGCCCACCATGGTTGGAAACGACCACCCCGTCCAGTCCGATCGAAGCCGCCTGCTTGGCGTCTTCCGGCCGTAACACGCCTTTAATGAGAATCGGTAACTTCGTGACACTGCGAAGCCAGTCGAAGAAAGTCCAGGACAACGACAAGTCCCACGCTGCGGCATTGAAGTCGACCACGTCTTCGTAGCGCATCGCATCAGTGATCTGGTTGAAGCCAATGTCCCGCAAATGCTTGACCAGCATCGCCTTGGGTAGGGAAAACCGGTTTCTACGGTCGGCGTCCTTCCATTCGCCAAGATCGACCGTGACGATGATCGCCTGATAGCCGGCACGTTCGACCCGTTGCACCAGCCGCCGCGCGACACCTCGATCCTTGGGAACATAAAGCTGATACCAGCGCGGTCCGTTGCTCGACGCGGCGATCTCCTCGACGCTATGCCCGACACTGCTGCTGACGCCGTAAACCGTGCCGGCTGCAGCGGCTGCCCGCGCTGCCGCCAAGCCCCCCTGGGCGTGATACATCCGCTGGGCCGCCACGGGGGCCAAGAGCACCGGGAGGTTGACTTTCTGTCCCAGAACCGTGGTTGAAAGGTCCACCTCAGAGACGCCCTTCATGAGCGGCGGGAGTACCCGCAGTCGCTGAAAGGCCGCGACGTTCTCCTGTAAGGTAATTTGATCGGCGGAACCGGTGGCGATGTAATCGTAGGTCGCGCGCGGCAACTTGGCTTCGGCGAGCGTTCGGATGTCGGCGACGTTGACCGGTTCCGGCGGCACGGACTTCGAACCGGGCTGGGAGTTCTGAGGGCCATCCACATGGTCGCCCGCATGGTCATCGTCCCGAGCTTCAATGGCCATCGCGGAAGTTTGCCCCAGGCCAAGCGCACCCGCACCGAGCGTCAATAATTGCGTGAAGGAACGGCGATCCATGGTGGTCTCCTGGTCTCGAAGTCTGGTAGTCGACGGGGATGTTTGGGTCAGAGCAAATCAATTCTCAAAGGTCGTCACGTAACCCGATGAGAGCAAACTACCATCCGGATGAGGGTCGCGTCTAACGAGTGCGGTGGCTGACTTGCATTCGGCCGGTCAAACGCACCTCGATTCCACGACGAATCAAACCGGCCGAAGCCTGTGGTCAAGCATTCCGGTTGCTGGTTCCCAGCGGCTTCGTGCGTTAAGCTGGGCTCGTTAACGTGACGCTCCGTTTGCAGCGAGACCGCGCCGTCAGCCAGCGGCCGACGCGTCGGTCGGAGCGCCCGCAGCCCTGACGAAAGGTACGACAAATGACAGGCAAGATCCTCAAGGACAAGCTGATCAAGGGCGAGCGTGTTTACGGCACGTTCTTTCAAAATGCGGTCAGCCCCGCGATGGTCGATTTCCTCCCGCCGGACGTACTGGATTTTGCGATCGTCACGGCGGAACACAACGCCTTGGAACTGGCAGAGTTTCTCCCGATTCGCTACGCCTTGCAGGCGAAGGGAATTGCCTGCCTGGTCCGAATTCATAGCCGTGATCCTGCCGATGTGTCCAAAGTATGCGATGCGTTTGATGGTGTTGTCGTCCCCTATGTGGAAGATGTCGACCACGCTAAGCAGCTCGCCGCCGCTGCCGTGTACCGTCCGCTGAAAGGCGAATTGCTCGACCGCGTCCTCTCCGGCGGCGCGTGGCCCAGCCCAGCGACCCAGGAATATGTCGAACAGAAGAATGCGGAGACCGTTTTTATTCCGATGATCGAATCGGTGCCGGCCATCAAGAATATCGATGCAATCTGCTCGATTCCGGGAGTCCACGCCGTTTTCATCGGCCCGGGAGATCTCACGTGCAGCATGGGGATCCCGACGCAATATGATCACCCTGACTTGCTGGCGAATATCAAGCGTGTCATCGATGTGGCCGACCGCCACCATGTGGCCGCCGGCTGCTGGTTCGGCGAACGGCGGCAAGCGGTTCGCACGATTCGGCAGGGTGCGCGGTTGGTCGTCTATGCGAACGACGGCCTGATGTTGCGCGACGAGATGGCCAGCGCATTTGCGGATTTCACGAAGGGATGATTGATGTTGATTCACTGCCCCGTGCGAATTGCCCTTTCCAGCCTGGACCCTGGCATATGCTTCGGCAAGCACGCGTTCATCATCGGTCCGTCGTTGCCGCGAGCGGCGGCAACTCGGCGCGGGGCGCTTTCCCGCTGGGCCGTACTTGTCCTTGTCGTTGTGATTGCCGGTTGTACGCGCAGCAAGCCTGTCCCCGCCGGACACGCCGAAGCGCCTGCAAACGCGGCAGGATTCGTCGATACCACGCGCGAGGCGGGGATCGATTTTCGGATGGCGTTTCTGCCGAATGAGCAGGGCCAGCAATTCAAGATCAACTTGTACGACCACGGATGCGGCGTCGCCGTGGGAGACTACGATGGCGACGGAGATGACGACATTTACCTCCTAAACCAATTGGGCGCCAACGGGCTCTACCGTAATCGGGGCGATGCCACATTCGAAAATGTAACGGCCGCGGCGGGTGTTGCCCTGGAAGACCGCATCAGCGTCGGCGCCACGTTCACGGACATTGACAACGATGGCGATCAGGATCTCTTTGTTACCAGCACGCGAGGCGGTAACGTGCTGTTCCGCAACGAAGGGCAGGGACGGTTCGTGGATGCCACCGCAACGTCCGGACTGCAGCATGTGGGCCATTCACAAACACCAACCTTCTTTGACTTTGACAACGACGGTTGGCTGGATCTTTACCTGGTTCAAACGGCCGAGTGGACCAAGGAACAGCTTGACCGTGAAGCGAGCTACTATCCAGGCAAGGGGGATCTGGGTAATTTTGCTCAGGTCTTGGCCTCGCCGCTGGAAAACAACGTCCTCTACCACAACAACCACGATGGGACGTTCACCGATGTCACCGAATCATCGGGCCTGAAGGGACGCGGTTGGGCTGGCGACGCCGCAGTCTTCGATTACGACGACGACGGCTGGATGGATGTGATCGTGACCAGCATGTTCGGACGCGCGCAGCTATACCGCAACCTGGGCAACGGCTCGTTTGAAGACGTGACCCTCAAAACGCTTGGCAGGACCCCGTTCGGTGGGATCGGCGCCAAAGTGTTCGATTGCAACAACGATGGCCTGCTGGACGTGTACATTGTCGACATGCATTCGGATATGTGGATGGGCGTTGATTTTCAGCACGCGTCCGAAGACAAGGCGAAGCGGTTTGAGACCCGCAGTTTTGATCGCTTCTTTGGGCCCATTTATTACGAATCAGCGCAGGCGCGCCAGGAAGAACAGCGGGTCGAGGATCTTCTGGGATACCAACGTGACGAAGTGATTTTTGGCAACGGGTTTTACCAGAACCTCGGAGGTGGCGAGTTTCGAGAAGCGACGGCCGAGCGGAACTTGGAGACGTTTTGGCCCTGGGGCATTGCGGCCGGTGACTTTGACAATGACGGCGCGGTCGATCTGTTTCTGGCGGCGGGCATGGGATATCCGTTTTACTACTGGCCCAACTACTTGTTGATGAACAATCGCCGCGGCACGTACCTCGATCATGGATTGACCCGTGGCGTGGAACCGCCGCGCGGAGGGCCGTTTCTCGACCAGACAATCGACGGCCAGAGATGCCCGCGTAGTTCCCGCTGTGCCGCAACCGGAGACTTCGACGGCGACGGCCGCTTGGAAATTATCGTCAACAATTTCAATCACGAACCCTACTTCTTGCGGAACTCCTTTCCACAGCAGAATTATGTGGCGTTCCGGTTGACGGGCACGCGCAGTAATCGCGACGCGGTGGGTGCCGTCGTTAAGCTGCACTTAGCGAAGTCTGTCCTGGTGCGACAGGTGGACGCCGCCAGCGGCTATCTATCCCATTCATCCAAGGATCTGCATTTCGGTTTGGGCCATACGACGTCGATCGAGCGAATTGAGATCAAATGGCCCAGCGGACAGGTGCAGACGTTGCCCGAAGTCGAGCTGAATCAGCTTCACGAAGTCCGCGAACCGAAATGGGAAACCGCCCGCGCCGACGACAGCGCGTAGGAATGCTCGACGTGCCCAGCAACCGGGTTCGAATTTACCGGGGTTAGCACGCCCGGCGTTTGTCTGGCATACCTTCGGCATCAAGCAACGTCGAAATTCCCAGGCGCGCAAGCCGTCTACGTTGAACTCACTCACACCATT
>JAUIHJ010000680.1 GCA_030432015.1 bacterium | reverse complement strand
ACCTGGGCGGGTACTGTCTGGTCGTGGGGAAGTGCGACAACGGCTGCCTCGACGAACTCCTGCGTGAGTCCGCCATGCATCTGCTAGTCGTCGCCCCAGATTCAGCGTGGATCGATGCGACCCGCCAACGCTACGACGCGATGGGCCTGTACGGCTCACGGATATCCGCCATCGCGACCGATCTGGCAACGGCCAATCTCCCGCCGTATGTGATGTCGCTCGCCGTTTGCAATCTGACTGAGCAATCGTCGAAGCAGCACGCCCTGATCGAACACGTTCACCGTTGCCTGCGTCCCTATGGCGGCCGAGCGATCTTTGTCGGGGCGGAGGAGGTGACACAGCAATTGCGAACCCGTGTCGCAGACGCCGGCCTTCCGCAAGCTGAGATGCATGTCGAAGATTCGGTCACGGTGCTCACGCGGGCCGGAGAACTGCCCGGCGCCGCGGATTGGACCCACGAATATGGCGATCCGTCAAACTCGCTGATGTCACAGGATCGACTGGTCAAAGCGCCGTTAGGCGTGCTCTGGTTCGGCGGTCCGGCAGCTGCCAGCGAGCTTTTCTTTAATCGTCATTATTGGGCGCCCAGCTTGACGGTCAACCAAGGGAGAATGTTCTTCCAAGGCCCCGAGATCTTTGTTGCCGTCGACATCTATACGGGTCGGCTACTCTGGAAAAAAACACTACCCAAAGGGGTCAGCCCAGGTCGTCAAGGAACGTACTTCGAGAAAGTTCGCGTTGGCTATCACTTCCTCACCGCCGACGACGCGGTCTACCTTTCCGACGGCAATCAATGTGAGAAGCTTGATCCAGCCACCGGCCAGACGCAAGCGACTTTTCGTCTGAAACGGTCCGATGCGCGGTGGGGCACGATGCGAATCTGGGAAGACCGTCTCATCTGCACGATCTTCCTGCCTGATGCCAAAGGCGAGTACCAGCCGGAAGAAATCGTCTCGCTGGATCGCAACACGGGCGAGCAAGTTTGGCGGCACGAAGCGGAATTCACCGCCCTGATTGCCGCGTTGGGTGACGACAAAGTGTTCTTCTATGACGGGATCTTGGATGGCCTGCATGACGCGTGGAAGCGGAAAGGGCTGCCACCCAAGACCGGCGATACGGGATACCTAAAGGCGCTGGACATTCGGACCGGAAGACCCGTTTGGCAAAGTGGTACAAGCCGAGCGGTAACCTGGCTAGGTGTCTCGTCCCAAGACGGCGTGTTGGTTGCCTCCAACAAAAAGGGCATGGAAGCCTGGGACGGCAAGTCGGGCCAGCCACTGTGGGAAAAGGAACAGGAAGGCAAGGGATTCGTTGGCCATCCCGAAAGCGTCTGGGATAAAGTCATTTTGTGGAACGATCGAATCATCGATCAACGTGGCCCAGGTCTGGCGTACGATGTTAAGACCGGCCAACAGTTGATGACCGATCATCCGTTAACAGGAAAGGCGGCGCCCTGGGAATTCACAAAGACGGGGCACCACTGCAACTATGCGATTGCCAGCCCCCACATGTTGACGTTTCGCGCCGACACGGCTGGATTCCTCGACCTGGAGAGTGGTACAACCGGGCGGCTTGACGGGTTCCGTTCCGGGTGTCGCAACAGTTTGATCCCGGCCGGTGGCGTCTTGAATGCGCCGAATTTCGCCCACGGATGTGTTTGTAGCTACTCTCTATTTACTTCGCTGGCATTGGTTCACACGCCGGACGCTGATGTCTGGACCTACAACGCCTACAAGACACCGGAGGGGCCGATTGAGCGCGTTGGGGTCAACCTGGGGGCACCCGGCGATCGCCAGGATGAAAACGGTACGCTGTGGCTGGATTATCCTAGCGTTGGCGGACCGTCGCCACAGATCAAGGTCTCCGTCTCCGGGGATGCGGTTCAGTACTTTCGCGGCCATAGCTTGAGCGTTGACGGTGAACTGCCCTGGGTCGCCGCGTCCGGTTGCGAGGGACTCGCCTCAATCAAGGTCCACGTTGGCCAAGCGAATGCGAATCGCAAGTGTCGCGTTCGCCTGCACTTCTACGAGCCTGGCGATTATTCCGTTGGTGACCGCGTCTTTGACGTGGCGTTGCAAGGGAAGCCGGTTCTCGACGCGTTCGACATTCGGAAAGTTGCCGGGGCCAGCCACACGGAGGTCGTACGCAGCTTCGAAAGTGTGACGCTGAACGGGATGATCGACGTCCGCCTCACGGCGCGCACAGGACGGCCGTTGTTGTCGGGTGTTGAAATTGTGGCTGTCGAAAGTGAATGAAGCCCGCGGCTGAGGTAAGCCAGTTCAACTGGCTGCGATCGGTCGGGTTGAGCGTGGATTTGTCTTGGTCGAGATTGAACTCAAGGAACTGCTGATGGTGACGCCGCCCGACAACCCCGCTGGTGCATTTGAACTCGTCGAGCCTTACGCTGAATCGGTTCGTGGCGAGTTTGTTGAATCAATACGAGCCGCACCGAAGCGATTGCGCGAAGCAGTTGCCGGATTAAGTGAATCGAAGCTTAATACCAAGTACAAGAACTGGACGATTCGGCAGATCACGAACCATATCGCCGACAGCCATCTGAACAGCGTGATCCGATTCAAATGGGCCCTGACCGAGGACCAGCCGACAATTAAGGCCTATGACGAGGCCGCCTGGGTCGCGCTGGCTGACAGCAAGGATGGTGAGCTTGAGCCGACGCTCCTGCTGCTCGATGGTCTACACGCCAAGTGGGTTCAGCTCTTGGATGCGATGACTCGCGAGCAATATGCACGAACATTTCTTCATCCGCAATCTGGCGAGACCGTCAGTTTGTGGATGGCCCTGAACAGTTATGCCTGGCATGGCCGCCATCACACGGCACAGATCCGCTGGCTCAGAGACCAGCACGGGTGGTAGGGGAACGCTCGTGGTACCATGATGGTCGCTTGACCGCCTGTCGCTGAACACTATCGAACGCAGCCCCCCCTGACGATCATGATTCCACGTTGCCTGATACTCGGCACCTCCCTGTGCCTGGTGATATTGAGCGCCACCACGGTGCTTGGTGCCGATCTCGACGAGTCACGTGTGGAGTATAATCGCGACGTGCGGCCGATCCTGGCCGAGAATTGCTTTCGTTGCCACGGACCTGATACCGCGGCACGCGAGGCCGACTTGCGACTGGATACCCGGGAAACCGCCATCGCGGATCGAGGAGGCACACACGTCATCGCGCCGGGGCGGCCGGCAGCAAGCGATCTAATCCGCCGCGTCACGTCGGCCACACCCGACCAACAGATGCCTCCCCCGGATTCCGGCTCGGCGCTGACCCCGGCCGATATTCAAATCCTTCGACGGTGGATCCAAGAGGGGGCGACATACCAAACGCATTGGGCGTTCGTTCCGCCTCAGCGGAGCTTGCCAGCCTTCTCCGTCGACGACGGCTGGTGCAGAAACGCGATCGACCGCTTCGTGCGAGCTCGTCACGACCGCCTTGGGCTGACTCCATCCGCAGAGGCCACTTCGGCGACCCTGCTTCGTCGCGTCACGCTTGACCTGACCGGCTTGCCTCCGACGCTGGCCGAGGTTGCAGCGTTCGAGACCGCCGTGGTGTCGAACCCGACAACCGCCTACGACCAATTGGTCGACCGGCTGCTTGCTTCTCCACGCTATGGCGAGCGTATGGCAACGGCGTGGTTGGACGCTGCCCGTTACGCCGATACGAACGGCTACTTCACAGACAACGATCGCACCATGTGGCCCTGGCGTGATTGGGTGATCACGGCCTTCAATGAAAACATGCCATTCGACCAATTCACCATTGAACAACTGGCTGGCGACCTGCTCAACGCCGAGGAGTCCGCACGTCAGGCAGAAACCAGTGGGGGAGTCAAGCCAGACGGCGCGTCTTCCGACCATTCGCAACGATCGATGAATCGCCTAATCGCGACGGGATTCAACCGCAATCACATGGTCAACAACGAGACCGGAATCATTGAAGAGGAATTTCGCGTCGAGTACGTTGTCGACCGCCTCGACACGACCGCCACGGTTTGGATGGGCCTGACGCTCGGGTGTGCTCGCTGCCACGACCACAAATACGATCCGGTTTCGCAGCGAGATTTCTATCGCTTCTTTGCTTTCTTTAACAACGTGCCCGAGCGCGGTCTGAGCGGAAGTAGCGGCAACGCCCCGCCACTGGTGAAGGTTCCCTCGATCGAGCACCAGGCGGACCTTGAACGCCTGCGTACGGAGGTCGAAGAGTCCGAGCGGCAATTCGCGGCCATTGAGGAACAACTTGCGGCGGACCAGGCAGCCTGGGAGCGGAACGCCACGGACGGCCTGCCAGCGCCGACGAAACGCGGCCTTGTCGCGCACTTTCCACTGGATGACGCACCACCGACATTCGCTGACTCACCTGTGGCATCGGCAGGGCCCGACATCCCTGGCAACCCTGGCCTGGAGGTCGACAGACCACTGCTCGGCAAGACGGGCAACGTGAAGCTGGTCGACGGCTTGCTCGGCAAGGCAGCCAGCTTGGTGGGTGAGGGCTGCTTGCATGCTGGCCAGGCAATCGACTTCGAACGAACCGATGCCTTCTCCTGGGGTGCGTGGGTTCGCCCCCAGGGAGCGGGCTGCATCATTTCCAAGACCGACGACGCCCATGCCATGCGCGGCT
>JAUIHJ010000679.1 GCA_030432015.1 bacterium | reverse complement strand
TTGTTCGGCGCAGGTCTCTGACCTCGTCGCATCCTCTGACCGTAGGTCTCCAATACGCGTGTTGAAATGCTGTTGGGAGACCTACGGTCGGCTCCAGTGCGGGGTCGGGAGACCCGCGCACAACAAGGGGTCGGGATACCCGCGCACAACAAGGGGTCGGGAGACCCACGCACAACAAAGGAGTACCACGCACAACACTGCACACACGCGCACAACACTTGTCACCCTCACACAACACGTGCATCGATGCTCCCCACGATGCATCGATAAGCCCAAGAAGACGTAGTCATGAACACGATTTCCCTCCGCCCGGCCACGGACGACGATCTTCCACTGCTCGCGCGGATCTACGCGAGCACACGCGAAGCGGAACTCCAACTCACCGACTGGACCGACCAGCAGAAGGCGGCGTTTTGCCAGCAGCAATTCGAGGCCCAGCACAAGTACTATCATGATATTTTTGCCGACGCCCAGTACCTTCTGATCGAGCAGGACGGCGAACCGATTGGACGACTCTACCTGGATCACCGCGAGGAAGAGCATCGAGTCATCGACATCGCCCTGTTGCCGGCGCACCGAGGCCAGGGTATCGGAGCGAAGTTAATGCAGGATGTCCTGGACGGAGCCGCTGCGGCTGGCAAGCGGGTGCGCATTCACGTCGAACATAACAACCCGGCCATGCATCTCTACGATCGCCTGGGCTTCCGGAAAATTGAAGAGCAGGGTGTCTACTGGCTGATGGAGTGGAAGCCGGCAAGCTGATCGCCGCGATGCTTGCGACCCGCACGAGCACCCTCACCCGCCCCATCATCTCCCCCCAACGGGTTCGGGGGAGAAGGGGGCCAGCGCGTTGGGAGTACCAGGACGCAGGGCGAACCAGTCAGTTGCGCCAATTCAACCTTCTCGCCAAGTCGCATCAATGGCCAGCATCTGCGCGGCGGAGCCGCCTCACGGGCTGATGCTTCGCGAAGCACTACTGTGGTTCAGCCAGCGTTTCGAGGAGCTTGTCGTCCACCGGGGGCAACAGACGGACCAGATCTTCGTCGTCTTCCTCCATGATCTTGTCGACCACTTCCGATGACGCGCTGTCAATGACGAGCGACCTGCCAGGCCTTATCCAAAGATCTGCGTCTTGGCGTTGACCGCTCGCCGGGAGTTCCCGGGGCAATTGTGTGGTCAATTCCACGTGAACCGACCGCGGCCCTCGGTCATTGGGGACGACGAAGAATCCATTGACCAAGCTGGGCGCACGCGTGCCGGAAGATGTTGACCGCGTGGCTCCCGAGTCCAGCGGGGCGGGGATTCGCGTTGCCGCGTGGCCCGGCATTCGCCGCGTGCCAGTTTCCAGTTCCCCGTACATGATATGACCGACGTCGGCGGCGTCATAGGAGTCCTGGAACCCCAACACATGCCCAATTTCGTGCGTGACGGTTGTCAACAGGTCAACCCGGCCCGCCGATCCATGACCATGCCCCGTCGACGTGGGATCGACATACCAACCATGGCCATCCGCGGTCGCGTCGATCGTGATCCGAGTATTACTCGCATCACCCAGCACGCCGGTTGGCAAGTCGTCAATCGTAAACAGGCTCATGTTGACGATGGTTGCCTGGTCCTGGGTGAGCCCAATGGCAAGCCAATTGGAGATTGCCTGTTGTGCAATGCTGTCCAACTGCGATTGATTCAAGGCGATACCCTCATGCACGCCGGGCGCGCTCGCCGCCAAGAGCGGCGCCGTGATTGTGCTTTCGGGCTCGATGTCGACATCGCCGCCACTGTTGTTGAATACAATTTCGCTGGCCATAACAGCGCCGTTAAAGGTATTGCCGTTAGTGTTCAATACGGAGGCGATCACCGCGTCGGACGTTGTGCTGGTTCCCAAGTTCGCGTCGCCCGCTTTGGCTCCGAAATTGAAATCCTCCAGGTCGGAATGGGTTTCCAGTTCGAAGAAGATGTCCGCACCAAAACCATTGGTGTCGGCGATATAGAGATTAATGACGGGCGAGTCGCCCGCGGCCGTGCTGCTGACGTTCTGAAGAATGATTTCATCAGCACTGCCTGTCTGAATGGACGTCAAATTGCTGTTGACGATCCGTATGTCGTATTCCGCGTTTAGCTTGACATCGATGAAGATCACTTCGTCGTTGATGCCGGTCGCGGTCAGGTTGTCGATGAGGATATGCATCTTGGCGTTGTTGGTTCCCACACCGTCATCACCCGACGGCTCGATAACGACTGCCTCATCGTCCGCGTTAACGATTGTGTTGCCGAGCGCGCCGGCGCCACCAATCGTAAATCGCGAAACGCTGTTGTTGAAGTCGTTTCCTGAACCTGCGGTGTTATCGCTGACAGTCGGTTGAATGATGATCGCATCGTCATCACCGACGCCGGTGCCCGTATCACCGGTGATCGAATTCCCGGTGAGCGTAAACTGCGAGTCAGTCGTTCCGTTCGGCCGGATGATGATCGCGTGATTGTCCCAATCATTGATGGTGTTGTCGGTAATATTGAAAATGTTGTCCGTCACATCGGCTGGCGTACTGTCGTTGTCTTCGTCATCGGACGCGTCGCCCAGGTCACCAAAGAGGTCAATCAGAATGCCACGACTCGCGATGTTCGTGATCTGATTGCCGTCGATTGTTCCCAACACCCGCCCCGTGGACGTTCCTGAAGCGGTGACACGCACACCGTTGTCATTCTGTTCGACACCCGTGGGGGAAGTTCCCGTCAAGATATTGTCAGTGATATTGAAGGTAAGCGTTCCGGTCAGATTAGCGTGATCGATCAAGATCGATTCGCTGATCGCGTCGGTGATCGTGCTGTTGCTGATCGTCAGTGTGGCACCGTTGTCGCTGTCGTGAAAATGGACGCCCCGGGAATTCGCGGCTGGCGAAGCCGCTTGCTGGCCGATGTCGTTGATGTTGAGGAAATCCAAGGTCACGTTCCCCGAAGCATGGGCAAAGACCGCACTGCCACCGTCTGAGTCGGCACCGTCGCCGTCGTGCGGATCGCCGTTGCCGGAGCCTTCAATGGTAAACAGGTTGCCGGCGCCACCTGCGATGCCTTGGATGGTTACATTGTTGGAATTGATGATTCGTACGCCATGGCTATCGTTGGCCGCGTTGTGGTCAATCCGCCCGCCGAGGCTGGTGAAGGTAAAGCTGCCGGCCACATTCTCCAGGTCAATGCCGTCTTCGCCGGGATCAAGAATGTTTGATGCTGCCGAGTTCGAGCCGAAATTAAAACTAACACCTGGTCCTGTGTCGTCGATCTCAATGCCTCGATCGCCGACATTGGTAATCGTGGTGGCACCCGTTACCGTGAAGTTGCCGCTGATGCCGTTCAGTGTGATCCCATCGCCTGTGCTGTTCGCGGAGGTAAGGCTGGCAAAGGTCGCACCGCCGCCACCTACGGCATTATCGAACGTTGCATTGGTCGCCTCGATGGCCGCACCGCCGGTTGCGTTGATCGTGGCCGCGGTTCCGACGATGTTAATCGTCCCTGTGTTTGTTGCCACCAGGCCCGCACCGGAAGTGGTGACGACCGTCAGGTTGTCGAACGTGAACGTGCCGGTTCCGCCATTGATATTGATCCCCTCATCGGCGTCGATCGCGGTCGACCCGAAATCAAACGATCCGTTCGAGGAATCAATGTCAATGCCCGCAGCCGCGCTCGAAATGCCGGACAACTGCGTGCTGCCGCCGACCGTAAACCCGCCGATCACGTTGTTCAGAAAGATGCCGTCACCGGGTGTCGCGGTGGTGGCGAGGTTGGCAAACGTCGCATCACCGGGTGTCGGATCGAAAATTGTGCCCGTATTCAGGTTAAGAATGCTGCCGGTACCATCGATCGTCATGTCATCGATGGTCAGTGTGCCGAAGTTCGAACCGAACAATGCGGTACCGGCTGCGCCGTTGTCGCCGATGTCAACTCCACGAATTGTGTTGTCGTTGGCCACTTGGATGCCGTTGCCACTCAAAGCAATCTTGGGATTCACGCCGTTCGTTAGCGATGGTAGCGACTGGCTATGGGTTGCGAGCGCAATCCCCAGCAAGCCGTCCAGCGTTCCTGCAGCGCCCTGACCAATCACCTTCTGCCCGTTTTTCAGCGCCATGCCGGTGCCGTAATTCGTACCTGTCTCGTGAATGAAAATACCGTCGTTGACCGTGGGAGCCGTCGAACCGTTGAAGGCCGCCATCGTCTCGAAGGGATCATTTAACGTCCCAAGATTCGCACCGCTCGCGGAATTGTCGATAAACCAGATCATGTCGCTGACCGTGATCGTGACAATCGCCGGGTCGCTGGTTTCGCTGGGTGTACCGTCATCGGTCAGCGTGTAGGTGAACGTTGTTGCGCCGGTAAAACCTGGATCCGGGGTGAACGTGAAAGAGCCGTCGTTCAGCACGCCGGAAACGGTGCCGGCGGTCCCTGTGGTGTCGACCGCGACGGTGGTGATGCTGTCTCCTTCGGGATCGCTGAAGCCAACCAACAACCCGCTTCCGGCCGGCACGTTGATTGGCACATTCCCCGTGGCGGCATAGCTTTGCGCGGCCGCGACGGGCGGACTATTGTCGACCTCGTCGGTGACGGTGACAGTAATATCTTGCACGTCAGACAGGTTCGGTGCACCGTTGTCGGTC
>JAUIHJ010000678.1 GCA_030432015.1 bacterium | reverse complement strand
TTTCGCAATCGACTCGTTCGATTCCGCACCGTTGTCAGGAGACAACGATGGTGAGATGGTTGGCCAGGTGTTTGCCACACTGGGCCAAGACCGTGACCTTGCCGCTCAGCAAGTGCTGGGCGGATTGCAGAACCAGCAGGTTCGCGCGGAAGACGTCATCGACGCCGGTCGGTTGCTGGTCTTTCTCAAACGCAGCGGCTCGCACGACTACAAGTTCAGTTCGGCGGTCATGGAAGATTACTATCATGTTTCGCCGCAGTGGCGTGATCGTTTTTTGGCGGCCGGTGTCTTTAACCTGCGCGCTGCCGGGGATCGCGACAGCAATCTGGTCAAGCGGACTCAGGCTGCCCTGGCGTAGGTTGTGGTGCTGGTCTTGGTGTATGCCGGGTCTGGGGGCGCGACGTTTCCCAGTGGATCGATCCCCTTGGGGATTACTGGGCCGTACCTTATAACCACCTCATGGCTCTCGAGACGAAAACCGCCCAAGTGACCAAGAAGCAGATCGGCCGGGTCGACCGCGTTGTGCAGTCGCTGACGGATCTGTCACGCCGCAAGCTGCGTTGATTGTTCGATCACGATTGCGTGCAAGTCAACGGCGAGGACTGTCCGGATCCCGCCTCGCCCGTGACGGCGGGCGACCAAGTCACGGTCACGTACGATCCGCATCAGGGCTATCCCGAGAAGAAAAGGCCCTGGAGTGACCGTACGTTCTCGGTGGTCTTTGAAGACAAGCATCTGATTGTTGTGAACAAGTCGGCCGGTGTATTGACCGTTGCCACAGATTCTGGCGATCCCACAACGTTGGTGGCCCGCGTCTCCAATTATGTCCGACACGCGACCGGGCGCCGCGATGTTTACGTGGCGCACCGATTGGACCGCGGCGTCAGCGGACTGCTGGTCTTTGGCAAGTCCCTGGAGGCAGGCCGCCATTTGCAGGAACAGTTTAAACGGCAGCAGCCCGAGCGGGTCTTTGTCGGCATTGTTGGAGGGCAGATGAAATCGGATCAGGGAACGCTACGCTCGTATCTCGATACGGGTAACAATCTCGATGCCTTCGCCACGCACAGCAAAGAACAGGGCCAGTTGGCAGTAACCCACTACCTGGTACTGAATCGACTGCCCGATTTGACGGTCGTGCAGATGCGTCTTGAGACCGCTCGACGCCATCAGGTGCGCGTTCAGTTTGCCGATGCTGGCCACCCTTTCCTGGGCGATCCTCGATACGGCGGGAAGGCGTCTCGTCATGAATTGTGGAACAAGAAACGCATTGCCTTATACGCATCGTCGCTCACGATCGTTCATCCGGTTTCCGGCCAGCAGCAGACATTCGAGTGTCCGACCCCCAAGGCGATGCAGCGATTCATGGTCAGCTGATCGTTGGGCAGTGCCACCTGACTCCGCGCCACGTGTCTGGAAAAATCTGGCCCCCTGCCGGGAACCTGCGATTCCAAGGCTCGAGAAACATTGGCGAGAGAATTCGCAACGCAGGACATCACCAACGTGGCGCCGTGCAAATTAATAGTGGGGCGGCTTTTCGTCAGCGAGATCGATCCCTTCCGCCGGTGGCTGGCTTTCCTGAAGTGCTGCCAGACGGTTCTCTTGGCGGTCCAGCTTGATCTGCATCGCATCCAATTCGCCTCGCATCTGCACAATCACGTCGTTCAATTGCTGAACGTGGTGCTGGTGGTGCGAAAACAGCTCTTCAAGCTGAACGACGCGTTGCGCCAAGCCTTCAACGTCGGGCATTACGAACATCCTCGTCGGGACGAATATCTGTTTCACTCAAACGAAGCGAGTCTCGATTCCTGCAACTTGCCTGGTGGCGACTCACAGGGTATCTCACAGGCGTAAGGTCGACCAGTACGCGCCACTTCGACGCCGTTGCGCTTCGCGGGTAGCCCGATGCGTCAGTTACGGTGGTGCGCCAATGAGCCGCCGAGCGGCGGCAGGAGTTTGCCGGCGCTCAGACGCATGCCGCCGCATTGCGGCTCTTGAACAACCAGACCACAAATCAGTGGGGTTGGCACCCCAGGTTGCAAACTGACATGCCGACGGCATTTACAAAATCGCAACTTCAGAGCGCGCTCGCGAGGGAAACACCATCAATTTTTTGCTGACGCAGCGGGCCTTGGTTTGCGCGAAATACCTAATGTGAAGAAACGAAAGGCCCCGGTTGAAGCGGCACCAGCCTTTACCGATGCCGGCTGCGCTCCTAAAATTTGCGGTTCACCACTTAATTTCACCAGGATTCTTGCTCGTAATGGCTGTTTTGTTGCAAATTCGAGACGCTTACAAGAGTTATGGCGACCAGACACTGCTTGACGCTGCCGAAGCGACCATTACCGACGACGTGAAGGTTGGATTCATCGGACGCAACGGAGCCGGTAAGTCGACGCTGCTGCGGATTCTCTTGGGTGAAGAGGAATTGGATGCAGGAGAGGTGATCCAGCATCCAGGGCTGAGGGTCGGCTACCTTCGTCAGCACGATCCGTTTCATCCAGGCGAAACCGTGCTCGACTTCTTGATGCGCGACAGCGAACAGCCCGAATGGAAATGCGGCGAGGTCGCCGGCCAATTCGAGCTCAAGGGTGCGTATCTGGAGGGCCCCGTCAGTGCATTGTCTGGCGGCTGGCAAACGCGCGTCAAACTGGCCGCCCTGCTGCTGCACGAACCCAACCTGCTGCTGCTTGACGAGCCGACGAATTTTCTGGATCTGCGCACCCAGATTCTGCTCGAGCATTTCCTGCGTAACTTTCGCGAGGCCTGCTTGATTGTGTCGCATGACCGGGCCTTTCTCAAAGCGACCTGCGAGCATACGCTCGATCTGACGCGTGGAAAGCTGACCATGTTCCCCGGCAAGATTGATGCGTTTCTGGAGAACCAGGCGGAGCGGATCGAGCATGATCGAAGGGTCAATGAGACGGTACGAACGAAGCAGAAGCAGTTGGAGAAATTCATCGCCAAGAATCGGGCTGGTGCCAATACCGCCAGCCAGGCCCGCTCGAAAGCTAAGCAGCTCGAACGGTTGAAGCTGGCGGAAATCGCCGTCGACGAAGCGACCGCAAGGATCCGTGCGCCGTTGGTCTCGCCACGCCAAGGCCCCGCCGTCCGTTGCCACGAAATGAGCATGGGGTACCCGGACTTTACAGTCGCCAAAGACATTCAGTTGGAAATCGAGCACGGCGAACGGGCGGCTATTGTTGGCGACAATGGCCAGGGAAAAACGACCCTGCTACGGACGCTAACCGGGTCGTTGGAACCATTGGCCGGACAAGCTCGGTGGGGGCACGGGTGTGAGATCGGTGTCTACGCTCAGCATGTCTACACAACGCTGCCGGAACATCAGACGGTGCTGGAGTACCTCGAATACTAGGCTAACCCAGGCACCACCAACCAGGAGATCCTGGCCCAAGCCGGCGCTCTGCTTTTTCGGGATGCGCACGTGCAAAAGAAGATCGGAGTCCTGTCGGGAGGTGAACGCGCCAGGCTCTGTCTGGCAGGGCTGCTGTTGGGGACCTACAACATCCTGGTGCTCGACGAACCCGGTAACCACTTGGATGTCGAGACGGTCGAGTCACTGGCCAAAGCGCTGATTGATTACCGTGGCACGGTGATCTTCACCAGCCATGATCGCTACTTCATGCAGCGGTTGGCCACCTCGGTGGTGGAAGTTCGCGACGGGCAGGCCAAGAACTACCTGGGAAATTATGACGCCTATGTTTATGCCATCAATCGTGAAGTGGATGAAGGCGAACGGCAGTTGAATGCCAGCAAATCGACCGCCCGCAAGCCGCCGACCAAGAGTGCCAAGGGGGGCAAGAAAAATGTGCAGCGCGACCATCGCAAGATCCGCAAGGAAATCAGCAATGTCGAACGCAAAATCGCTCAATTGGATGAGCGTCGCCGTGAGCTTGATCAGCAGTTGCTGACGGCGACCGACCCGGAAGAAGCCCTTCGCCTGCACAACGAAGTGACCGCGCTGGCCGCCGAACTGGCCGCCGCAGAGGAACGCTGGTGTGAACTGAGCGGTCCGTCCATGTAGTCGGGAGCCTTGCCGACGGCGGCGGGACTACGTGTCCCGATTCTCGAATTTCAGCGCTGCCGAGTTAATACAGTAGCGGAGACCGGTCGGTTGTGGGCCATCTTCAAAGACGTGGCCGAGATGGGCGCCGCAATGCCGACAGTGAACTTCCGTCCGCCGCGCGAACCAACTGTTGTCCGATTCCGTTTCCACGTTGGCGTCGCTGGCCGGTTGCCAAAAACTTGGCCAACCGGTCCCCGAATCGAATTTCGTCTCGGAATCGAATAGCTCGGCCGAGCAACAGACGCAGCGGTACATGCCCGCATCTTTGCAGTCCCAATACGCACCGGTGAAGGCGCGTTCGGTCCCTTTCTTCCGAGTCACCTGATACTGCTCGGGCGTCAACAGTTCCTGCCACTGCTGGTCGGTTCGGCCGGCGGCATCCTGGCGCGGCGCTGCCGAGGCGATACGGTCGTCTTGTGGCTGGCTGGCGGCGTCATGGTCCGAATTCGTCATCGATTCATCTCGAAAGGGTTGCGGAGTTCCACGCTGCCATCATTCTAAATGACCGAGTGCAATTCGGCGACAATCCGGGACCGGCTCGTTTTTCGCCGCCCATTC
>JAUIHJ010000677.1 GCA_030432015.1 bacterium | reverse complement strand
TTCTTCCGCTTGGCGTATGCTTCTCGAAACAACGGGCGTCGCGCTTCAGCCGCACAGCGCGGCACGACGGTCCATTGACCGGCGGCTACTCGCCGTGCGCGAAGATCTCCGTCAACACCGCTTGGGTTGTTTCCCAGTGATCGGCCGCTTTCTCGAAATCGACCTCCATCCATTGCACCTTCGCATCGGGAAGTGCGCGAGACGACACGCTGACCGATGTGTTGACTGGGAACTGCGCGCTCCGGCCCCGGGCGAGCTTGATCTCCACGGGAGGCGTCAGCAAATACTCGAGCAACCGCCGGGCATTGTCCGGATTGGGGCTCCCTTTGATCAGGCAGAGCGTATTGGGGATAAACAGAGCCCCCATTTCGCCGGGCTGCTGGTCCGGAAAGACGATCTCGACAGGACGCCCATTGTCAATCTCGATGATTGCGTCATCCGTGTCGGTCAGTCCGAAGGCCAGTTGGCCGCGACCGACCGCGCTGGCGACTTGCTTGTTGCCCGACATGACCTGAGCGTGGTCGTGGACGGCTTCAAAGAACTTCTGCGCTTCTGCGTTGCCCCAGCGGGAAAACAGCACGGCCGCGTGAGTGGCCGTGGTGCCGAAACGCGGTTTGGCAATTCCCACGTTGCCTTTCCAGCGAGCATCGAGCAGGTCGTGAAGCGACGTCGGACGCTGGTCGGCCGGCACGATCTCCGTGTTGACCAACAGGACACGTGCACGGGCCGCGATTCCATACCAGCGGCCATCGGCGTCGCGGTAAGTCGACGGGAAATCAGCGGCCGCAGGGACCGGAAACGCATCCAGCAATCCTTCGCGCTGCAGGCGGAGCGTGTGCAGAATCTCGTTGTTCCAAAACAGGTCGCATCGCGGTCGCCGTTGCTCGCCGATAATGGCCGCGACCAGTTGAACGGTTTTGGTTGACTCGATGTCATATTTTGCGCGCACCTGGATGCCTTCGGCAGCCGTAAAGTCATCCAGAATTGGTTCGGAGAATTCCCGATCCAGGGCCGCATAGACGATCACTTCCCGATCGGTCGCCGACCAGCAACCGGTCGACACGCAACAGAGCCCAGCCAAAGCGACGAACGCGCAGGCCATGCCGCCGCAGTGACGCATGACCGCCACACCCGCGTTGCGAAGACTTAGCGTAATTAGGAAAGGGTGCAGCCACATGGGTCGTTAACATCCTCATGCCGAAAAATAATGGTCTCGTGGTGAGAAATGCGGCGGGCCTCGGTCTTCCGAGTGTTGCAAATCCACAAGATGTGTCACTCAAGGGCGACCGGATCTTCTAAATCGCCGAGCGCGATTCAGCAGCGCACACCCCGTCAGCGGGACAGGCACCTTATTCGCCGCCAAGCGTTTTTTCCGCAGTGGAATCTAATGGGCAACGAAAAACGAACCGGTCCCGGATTGTCGCCGAATTGCACTCGGTCATTTAGAATAACGGGTCAAGGGCAGTCGAGCCATCCTTGTGGAATTGAGAGGAACGAATGAGCAGCAGGAAAGGAATTCCGAATGCAGGTGCGTGTTGCGTCGTGTTTTCGGTTGTTTGCGTGATCGCCGGCTGTGGTGGCCGGTCCGACGTGACGCCCGTTGCCGGCCCGACGTCGCCGGCGGCGATGGAGTCGCCAACCGGCGGCTCTGACAATTCCCTGGATGGAAGTCCATCCCCGATGACTCCTGCTGCCGCTGATGCGGAGCCACAACTCCCTTCCGCCGCGTTTGAGATGCCGGATGACATGCCAACGTCACCCCGTAGCGGGCTGGGTGATTTGCTGGCCGGCCAGAATCTTGATGAACTGTTCACGGGAGAAGGCGCAGGCCAGTTTGGAAGTTTCGAGTTGCCGGCGATCGACGCTGAACGTGTTGCTGCGATGGGAATTCGCAAGATTGACGGCCGACACGTCGAACTCTACACCGACATTCCCGCGGATCCGGCAGTCGATGAATTGCCTCGCTTGTTTGACCTGGCAGTGCCGCAATGGTGCGACTACTTCGAGGTTGATCCGGCCGTCGCACAATCATGGCGGATGGCCGCATACTTGATCAACGACAAGGCGAAGTTCGAGCAGGCCGGCTTGCTTCCGGCGGACCTGCCCCCATTCTTAAATGGGTTTCAACGCGGTCCCGAACTGTGGTTCTACCAGCAGCCGTCCGATTATTACCAGCGGCTGCTGCTGCTTCATGAGGGCACGCACGGATTTATGCAGTGGGCCTTGGGCGGTGCGGGTCCGCCCTGGTACATGGAGGGCGTTGCGGAATTGCTGGGGACCCACACCTGGCGGAATGGGCAATTGTCACTGAATCAGTTTCCCGAAAGCAAGGAGGCGTCACCTCACTGGGGCCGAATCAAAGTGATCAAAGAGGAAACCGAAGCCGGCCAGGGAAAATCGCTGGAAGAGATCATGCGCTACGACGCCACGGCTCACCTGCGTGTCGAGCCGTATGCTTGGTGTTGGGCAGCGGCGGCCTTCTTTGACGGCAACCCAGGTTGTCGTGACGTTTTTCGGCGAATGCGGAAACAAGCCCGCGACAAGACCTACGGCTTCTCTAACTCGTTCCATAACTCGCTCGCCAAGGACTGGGTCCACATCACACGCCAGTGGCACGTGTTCGTCATGAACATGGAGTACGGTTTCGACGTCCGCCGCGAAGCGATCGATCGCCTGCCGGCCGCCGTGCTGCCTGCCGAGGGCGCGGTCGTGACCATCGCCGCAGACCGAGGTTGGCAATCGTCAGGCTACTTGTTGGAGGCGGGCCAAACCTACAAGATTGTTGCCAGTGGTCGGTATCAGGTTGGCAACCAGCCCAAGCCTTGGTGGTGTGAACCCAACGGGATCACGCTCCGCTACCACAACGGTGCGCCGCTGGGAATCTTGCTCGGTTCGATCGTCGACGAGGACAAGCCGCCCGGCACTGCGAGTGTCCTGGCGACCCCCGATGTGATCGGCATGGGCGTCGAAACTCCGGTCGACCGGAGCGGTACCTTGTATCTGCGGATTAATGATTCGCCAGCCGAATTGTCCGACAACAGGGGTGAATTCACCGTGCGGATTACGCCGGTCGCGAACACGTCCCTCGAGTAGTTACGTCTTGTCACCCAGGGCAAGAATTCGAGGTAATTCGGCCAGATCCAAGTTACCGCCAGACAGCACGGCGACGACGCGCTGACCGCGGAATCGGTCCCGCTGCTGCGTCACCGCGGCGAGCGTTGCGGCGCCTGCCCCTTCGGCCAAGTTATGCGTCTGCTTCAAGAGCTGAAAGCTGGCCACACGCATTTCGTCTTCGCTAACCAGGATTACGTCGTCCATTAATTCACGCATGATGGCGAGCGTCATGTCGGCAGCAACACGCGTAGCCATTCCCTCGGCCCACGTCTCGACGCATTCATCGGCTTCCATTTTGCCACTGGCCCAAGAACGGGCCACGGCCGAGGCATTGGCAGCTTGCACACCAATCACCCGCGTTGCCGGCCGAAGGTGCTTGGCCACCAGGCAGGTTCCGCTGACTCCACTGCCCAGTCCAATGGGCACCAGGATGACGTCGGGTTCCGGGAGCTGTTCAAAGATCTCCCAAGCCATCGTCCCCACGCCCGCGATCAACAATGGCTCGTTGGCCGAATGTACATAACGGCCGCCGCGCGTGGCCAGTAATTGCTCGAGATGAATACGGGCCGCTTCGAAGTCATGTCCCCCTTCGATGACCTCCGCCCCCAGTTGGCGCATCGCGCGATACTTGTCCGCGTTGCCTTTCTCTGGCACAACGATCGTGCAACGACAATTGACCCGACCGGCAGCGAAGGCCAGCGACTGACCGTGATTGCCGGTCGAGACGCCCCATATTCCAGACGCCCGTTCCTGTTCCGTCAACGTGCTAACCAGGTTGACACCACCCCGGACCTTGAATGCACCGACCGGTTGATGGTTTTCGTGCTTGATATGCAAGTCGCAGCCAAGTGGCTGCGAGAGGCCTGGCCAGTTAATGAGCGAAGTTGGTTGCAGGACGGCTCGGACGCGCGGCAGCGCGGCTTTCACATCCTCAAAAGTGACCGGCAGCATGAGTTCCTCGGTTGTGTGCGTCGCGGATTGCAACGGCGTCTCCGCGCAACGATATTGACGGCTGGTGATTCTACAGCAACCCGGTGGTGAACCATGATCACAAGAGCGGTTAACCGACGCAAATTTCTCCATGGTAGTTTAGCGACAGCATCTGGCGCGACCGTCGCCGGACTCGCGGGAAACCTGGCGGCAGCGTTTGGTCAGCAGCCCCCCTTGCCCACCGACCGCACGCCTTCCACGGTCAACGACGACATCCGCGGTGCATTGGTTCGCGCGGAATTGTCGATGCAGTTTCAGGGAGGCTCCGCCGACGAGTGTCAGCGTTGGCAAGCGGAATTTCGCGGGCAGCTCGGCAAGCTGCTGGGCGACTCGTTGCCTCCTCCTGACTGGAAACCCAACCTCGAAACCAAGACGCAGCTTGGCGATCACACTCGCTACGAGTTCCTGCTTAAATCGGATGGCGTCGCCTCGTTACCCGTTTACCTGCTGGTCCCGGTTGGTTTGGCACCGGGACAGCGCGTGCCAGGCATCGTTTGTGTCCATGGGCACGGGGATCACGGGCATCACCCGATCGTCG
>JAUIHJ010000676.1 GCA_030432015.1 bacterium | reverse complement strand
CGTTGCTGCAACAAAAGGGGTACCGTCAACACGGCGATTGTGTTTTTCAAACTGCAGGGCCGGAAACCTGCGAGGCAGAAATCGCGGAACTTCAAAACTGACGCTGCCGGTTTTCATTTGCGATGCGCGGCGAAGTTGAAAAATACGATAAGGTTGGTACTGTCAAAGGGGCCAGCGAGGCTGTTTGCACCTGAATCCAGGAGTACCCGCAATGCGCACCGATCAAGTTCGCTCCCTGCGCTTTTCCATGATCGTCACCACGTTTTCGGCCGCGGCCATACTGGTTGCTGGGATACTCGGCCTTTACCCTGCCGGAACCGCTGTGGCTGCGGAGGTGGCGAATCATGAGGCCTCCGCCGACGACGTCGAGGCAGTCGACCGCATCGTCGAGCAGTGGCTTACCATTTCGGAGGTAATGCTGCACCGACATGTCGACCCTCCGACGCGTCAGGAGATGCTGAAGGCGGCGGTGCGGGCCGCTTGTCAATTGAGCAAACAGGATCCCCCACGGAGGCTCGCCGCAACGCTGTCCGAGCGAGGCAGCGTAAGCGAATTGCGGCCGATCTTGCGAGCGACCCTCACCCCGCTCGGCCAGGACGGCGGACCTGCCTGGGACGCCGTCGGCAAGGTTGGGATTCACGCCATTCTCAGAGCTGCCGCCGCGTCGCCATTGCCGGGGAATGTCAATCCCAGCCTGATTCCGCTGAGCGAGTTCTACGTACAGCAACAGCTTCGCGACAACCAGTATGTGGGAATTGGAATCCAGTTGGGGGTGAAGAATGATTATCCAGTCATGATCAAAGCGTTTCCGCGAGGACCGGCCTGGAAGGCCGGTGGCCGTGACGGTGACCAAATGGTCTCGATTGACGGCTTGGACGCTAAGGGCATGCCACTGACCCGCGTGGTCGAACTGTTGCGGGGGCAGGAAGGCAAGCCGACGACGGTGGTCGTCCGCGCGGCGGGCTCGAACGAAGACCGCGCGTTGCATATGATTCGTGGTGTGGTCCCGTTCGATACGGTGCTGGGCATCGAGCGTGACGAGCACCAGCAATGGAGGCATACGTCCAAGGTCGATCGGCGCATTGGGTACTTGAAGTTCGATACGATCCGTGGCAGCACGCCGGCCGAAATGCGTCGAATCGCCGGGCAGTTGCACGCAGCCGATTGTCGCGCCGTGATTCTGGATTTCCGCCGCACCAAGTCGGGGGAATTGCGATATGCGATGATGGTTGCCAACCTGTTGTTGGGGGCCGGCCCGATCGGCGAGGTGCTGGACGCGCGGGGCCGCCACGCGTTCGATTCCAACGCCGACCAGCTCTTTCCCAGCTGGCCGATGGCGGTTGTCGTCGATGGAAGTACGGTCGGGCAGGCCGAGTGGATTGCCGCCGCATTGATGGACAGCGGTCGCGGGATGTTGGTCGGGCAGCCAACCGGCGGCAGGGGCGCAATTGTCGAATTGGTCGAGTTGCCCGATGGTCTGGGCGGGATGGAAATCACTACGGGGCTGTTGTTTCGTCGTGATGGCACGCCCATCACCAAGTCGGTGTCGGCCGACGACCCGGCGGTTGCCTTGGCCAAGCGAATCGGGGGCGCCTCGAATCGACAGGAGCGTGCTCAGCCACAGCAAGGGCCCAATGGTCTGCCGATGTGGGCGCCACAGCATCGCAGCGGTGGCCTGAAGCCACGTTATAAGGTGCCACCGGCGCGGGCCATGGCCGAAGCGGTTCGTCGGTTGCAAGCCTTGCTGCCGCCGGTTGCTCCGGCTGGCAATCCCGGCAACGGCGCGGAAGGGGATCCCGCCGAGCAAACGGCGGCGGACCCAACTGCCTCGCTTGAGTCCGCCGAGCGTTGCGCTGGCACGCAGTGAAATGGTATGTGGCGAGCGGGCCGGCCGGCAGGAACGGTACGGTTACGTCGACCGTACCAGGTATTTGCTGAGCAGCACATCGATTCCCAGGCAGCATTCGGCGGTGTGCCGCCCGTCAATCACTCGCGGATCAAGGGCGACGGCGGCGACGTCGGCTTGCAGTGCGGAAAGAAAGGTGACCGTTGCGTCCAGGTCGGTCAGTTCGAGCAGGTCGCCTTCCTGGCCGGCGTCGTGCAGATAGGCTTCGGCGCTTGAGGTCGAGGTGAAGAGCCCGATCGCGCGCATTGCGGAAGGCTCGTCGGGAGCCGCTTCGATACAGGCAAACCCGCTGGTCTGGCCGATCGCAAAGACCGGATAGTCCCAAGGTGAATTATCAGTCGGCAGATAATCCGTGAGTAACTCGGTCACCGCCGCACGCCACTGTGCATTCACCGCGTCGTCGGTTGGCTGGGGGTCAAACACGACGTGCGTGACCGGTGCTTTCACGCTTTCCAGTAACCAGCGGAATTCGCGGGGGCTGCGGAGTGCGCGGGGGCTGCCGAGAATGGAAAACTGCGCCATCAATTCGATGGCCAGTTGGGGCGCCGTGCAGACGATCAGCGATTGAACGGGGGCACCATCGTTGGTATCGACGAGCGATGCATAGCCTGGGTCGTTGGGTAAGAGGTAAAGGGGATATTGCCAGGAAAAACTCATGGGGGAGCATCTCTCAGGATTGAAGATCGGTTCAGGGAATCAGGCCCTGTTCCTGCAGCCAGTGGCCAAACGCGATCAACTCGGCCTGGCTCATCCTACCCAGCAGGTCGTGGTGGTGTCTGCGATGCACGGCGAGGATGTGGTCTTCATGCATCGTCAGCGGATCGCCAAGCGAAAGTTCGTGCAGTCTTGTTTCATGCAGCCGGTTGTCGACGGTGCCGGTGAGCCACGGTCCTGAGCGGGCGGTGATCTTGACCCAAAATTGCTCGCCCCACCCTCGCGCCGGCGGCGACTCCTTGGGAATCGGAACCAGGCTGGCGGGTTCTTCGTGGCACAGCACAGGCTTGGAAGTGGGCTCGTTGCACTGCGGGCATTCGCATTGCACGTGTGCATCGGGTTGAATGGAGAACCGCGGCGAGTCGACGCGAACTTCGACGAAGTCACCGACGTCCACGTGGCGCTTCATCGTGGCGTGAGGGATCTGGAATCGCGCGCCTTGTTCAGCGTGCATCTGCACGCCGTCGACCAACTTGTAGCCGTTGGCCAGCGATGTGGGGACTGGTTCACTCATACACTGGATTGTAGACCGAAAGCGTGCCCTGTGTGAACCGTGCTGGCGACGATTGTCAGCGGGCAGCGGACTGGTCGTTAAGGTCCCAGCTGTAGGGCTGATAGCTGATCCGAACCGCATCGGCGACTGCGGCGTCATATGCGGCACGTGTTGGCAGATAGGGGGCGACTTGCCGGAGTCGTGTTGCCTGGTTCTCACCAAAATCGTCCGCAAACCATTTCAGGATCGACGAGAGATGAAACCGCCGGTCGCCGACATCGTAACGGAAGTTGCCAGGCTGCGCGAAGAAATGGATGGTATTGGCTTTCAGTTGCTGCTCCAGTTTGCTCGCCTGATACGCCTCGGACAGCAGTCGTGGGCAGCTTCGCGAGGCACAGACGATGGCGAAGTGAATACGAGGCTCGCCCAACAATCGCAGGCGTTGGTGTTCGATCTGCTCGAGCGAGATTGGGGTCCCGCCGACCAGCAGTTGAAGATCTTTCCAAATGTTGTAACCGTACAGCCTCGCGGTGTGATTGCGGATGCTGCTGGTCGGGTACTCGCGCAAAATCCCTTTGATCGTCAAAGCGTTGTACGCATTGATCCAGAAGGCAAGTTGGGCTGCCCTCGGCGCGGGGAGGTTGGCATCCGCGAATGAGAGGGAGGCAAGGTACTGGTCGAGCTGCTCGGTGTCGTCGCGGGACGACTTCCAAGTCCCGTAGGCGACGTTGCCGCGGTCATCGACATGCTTTCGCAGCAGCGCGTCCCACGCGGCGTGATCGACGTCGGCGATCGAAATTCGCTGTGCCGCTGGTACATTCGTTCCCACCTGAACCACCGGGCCAGCTTCCACGGTCGCGGCGCACGCGGTCATGGCGAGCAACCAGGCGACGCGAGTCGGGCCGGGATTCCAAGTTCCGGAACAGGTACTGGAAATCGAGTCTCTCGGTTGCACGCTGCATCCTTTCGTGGTCCGGCGGGTGTGCGTCCCTGATATCCGCGTACCGTGTGCACGTCCAGCGTTGCAAGGCTGGGAATCCTCTTGATGTGGCGCCGACGCGATTCAAGCGCCGATGCAATGTTGATGGATGTGAGTATCGACGACTTGGCGCTTCGTGTCTGTGAAATAGAATACGCCTGTGCTTCAATCCACCTGTGCCTGAATGCGGCCTCGCTTGAATTGGCGATGGTTTGGACGTGCGTTGACGAGTTCGCCTGTACACTCGGCTACGCCAACGGCTACAATCGTGCGTGGCTCCTGGGTAGTGTTCGGAACGGGTTGAAATGATCGAAAAGTACTGGTTCTTGAAACGATGCGATTTGTTCGGCCCGTTGTCGGACGAGCAATTGCATCGTCTGGAATCGCGGTGTCGGGTTCGCCAGATACCTCGTGGTACGCCCGTCTATCTTCCGGCCGACGTCGCCGACGGCATGCTTCTGCTGGCTTCCGGACGCGTCAAAATCTGCGGTTTCACACCCGATGGCAAGCAAAGTATTCTGACCTTTATCGAGCCTGGCGAAGTGTTTGGCGAATTGGCCATATTCGATTCTGGCGAG
>JAUIHJ010000675.1 GCA_030432015.1 bacterium | reverse complement strand
GTCGATTGCCTGTCTTCGCACGGCTCTCTGTTTCCCCTGGTTTTTCGCGGCCAGGTCTGTGTCTTGGCGGCGATTTTTGGCGACGATTGTCTACAATCCAGCACATCAGACCAGGGATGGTCAGATGTGGTCGTACAGACCCGGTTCGAATCGCTTCAATTTCCAATTCCTCGAAGGTAGTTCAATCCATGCAAACTTGTGTACCAAATGCCCTGATCGCGAGCGCTCTGATCGTTCTGGTCGGTTGTGGTGGTCCTCAGCCATCCGGTTCGAACCCGCCGGACGGCCAAACCGGCACCGTAACCACTGATTCAGCGGCAAATTCCGAAGGCGATTCAACGGCTGCTGCGCCGGCAGAGACGGTGGCCCTCGAGGCGGACGACACGACGTTGGTCGCGGCCATCGAGGAAGTGGCGACCAAGGTCGTGCTGAACTCCGGCGGTCAGGTCACCGAAGTCAGTTTCCGGGGCGCCGAGATCGGCGACAGCCACCTGGCAAGCCTGAGCGGTTTACCGCACATACAGTCGCTGCTCCTGAACGAAACGGCGGTTACGGATGCTGCGATGGAGTCCATCGGGAAGCTGACATCGCTCCGCAATCTAGATCTTCGTGGCTGTGCGATTTCCAACGCGGGAATGGCCCACCTGACGTCGCTCGAGAATCTTCGCGCCTTGCGGCTCAACGGCGAAAGCGGCGCCACCACCGTGGATGACGATGGCCTGGAATCGATCGCCAAGTTGACCAGTCTCAAGGCCTTGTTGTTAGATTTTCTCTGGGTGAGCGAAGTGGGGCTGGAAAAGATCGCGAGCCTGCATGATCTGGAAGAACTCTACCTCGCCAAGACGTTGGTGGGCGACGAGGCCATTGCCGCATTACAGCCGTTTTCCAAGTTGAAAAAGTTGAGGATTTCCCAAACCCAAGTCTCCAGTGCCGGCCTCGAAGCGTTGGGGCACTTGTCAAATTTAGAAGACCTGGATATTAGCGAGAACAGCCAAGTCTTTGATGACGGCATGCCGCATCTGGCCAGCCTGACGTCGTTGCGGCGACTGAACCTTTGGCGCGTGGCAATCACTGACTCCGGTGTCGCATCATTGGCCGGTCTGACCAACCTGCAGTGGTTGAATCTCGACAACACGCAAATGAGCGATGCGGGCCTGGCTCACTTAAAGGGGCTGAAGAAACTCACCTTCCTACATCTGGGTTCGACGGCGGTGACCGATGCCGGAATTCCACAACTGGCGGGCTTGACGGCACTCAAGGACTTGAAGGTCACGCGAACCGCTGTTACCGCGGATGGTGTGGCCGCCCTTCAAGAGCAACTGCCCGACACAGAGATTCAACTGAAGTATCTTGAGGGCGAATGAGGTTGTCCGCGGTGGTCCCCCGTGATTGTTGGGATGACGCAGGCAGGGGGGCACTACGATCGAAGTCTCGTCGCGCGTGCCGCCTAGAACGCCAAGAAAATGAGGGCGAAGCTCGTCGAGCTTCGCCCTCAATCGTTTTCCGACTGCGGCATCGCCTGCCGCAGGGAACCGCTGAATCCGTCAGCTAGGCAACTTCCCAACCTTCACGATATTCCTTGCGAAGGTACTGGTCGGCGGCTGCGCAGTTGGTCGCCTTCAGCGACTTAGCGTCCCACTCCAACGCTTGGCCGGTGCGATAGGCGACGTTGCCCAACAGGACCGATTCGGTGAGCGCACCGGAGTAATCAAAATTGCAGGTTGTGGGTGAACCATCTTTGCAGGCTTTGATCCACTCGGCGTGATGGCCGATCGACTTGGGAATCGTCTGCTCCGGGACTTCCAGCTTCGCGGTCGGGTCGTTGGGGAAGTACTTATAGCTGCCGTAGTTTGCGAATAGCATGCCTTCGCTCCCCACGAACATGACACCCGAGCCGGGGACGCGTTGTTCACCAATCGTCTTGGGAATCATGTCCCCGTCGTACCAGGTCAGGGCGACCGGTGGAAACCCGCCTTCCCGTTCCGGGAATTTGTAGCGAACGGTCAGTCCCAAGGGGCAGGTTTCAGGATGAACTTCGGGCCCTGCCGCTTCACAGTGGGTGGGGTGTCTCAGCTTAAGCGCCCAAAACGGCAGGTCCATGTAATGGCAGGCCATGTCGCCCAGAGTTCCCTGGCCGAAATCCCACCAGCGACGCCACTGCGCTGGGTGATATCGTCCGGCCACAAAGGGGCGTTCCGGCGCCGGGCCGAGCCAGAGATCCCAACTCAGCGTGGTGGGTGGCGTCTCGCCGCCGACCGGTCGGTCCCCGCCGCCCCAGCCTTTGCCAACCCACACATGAACTTCACCCACGTCACCGATGGCGCCCGCTTGAATGATCTCGACGACCCGTCGATAGTTGTCGTTGGCGTGGATCTGCGTCCCTAGTTGCGTGGCGACATTGTGCTCGGCCGCGGCTTCGGCAACCAGACGTGACTCCTCCACCGTGTGTGTCAACGGCTTTTCGCAATAGACGTGCAAGCCCTTGCGGATGGCGCGGATCGAAAACGGGGCGTGCGTGTGATCGGCGGTCGCGACAACGACGGCATCGATTTTCTTCGCTTCGGCCTCCAGCATCTCACGACCGTCGGCGTAGGTTCTGGCATCCGGGAATTGGGCTTTGGCACGATCCAGGTAGACCGAATCGATGTCGCACAGAACCGTAATGTTCTCGCCTTTCACGCCAGCCACGTCCGCCGCGGCACGATTCGCGGTGCCGATGCACGCGATGTTGAGCTTTTCGTTGGGAGAATTCGAATCGTCCGCGACGATCTGGCTAAACACGCCACCCGACAGTGCGGCGGCACCGGCAACTGCCGACGACTTCAGAAAATCACGGCGACTGGTATTCGTTCGAACGGGCATGAAGTTGCTCCTGCGGGGAGAGACCGGCGTAACACCGTCTCGGTGGGAAACTAGGACTGTAGTCCTATGAATATGACTTATCGCAGCCCAGAACTCAACAAGATGCTGCGGGTGGTCATGCCCCTTGACCGCGGGCGGATCGGCCCTAATGATGGCAACGAATGGCCCATCTTTACAGGGAGTGGCGTGATGCAGCGGAAAATGCGGACACGGATGGTTCTGGCAATGCTGGGAGTGGTACTGCTGGGTGCCAGCTCGATGCCAGTTTGGGGACAAGGCAGCGGCGAGGCGTTGCTCGGGCAGCCATTTGGTGTCGCCCGCTTGGCGATTCCCATCCAGGGGGGAACGTCTACCGCCGAAATCGGGGTCCATAGTGACGACGGCCGCGTGCTGTATCCTGCCCTGCGACACGGTCAGGTCGGTCAGCTTGTCGCCGGATTGTTGGGAGGCGATCCAGCCGACGTTCCTGCCCTGCTGAACGTCTCGTTCCTGTTTACGGGCAACGCGCCGCTGGAAGTTACCGTCTACACGCCCCAACCGCGGCGTTTCGTCCTCAAACCGACGACACGGCCGCCCCGGATGTACGAACGTGCCGTGCAGCGGTGGTGGCGTGACTACCACGCAGTGGCCCGACAGCAAGAGCAGGTCGACGACTATCCTCCGCTGGTTCATACCTACTTGACGACCATGCTCGCCCAAAAGTTGGACCTGCGACCCCCATTGCTGGCTCGAGTCCCCGAGACTTCTGAGACCGAACTCCAGGAGACGATGCAGTTGGTGTTTGGGGCCGAAAAGCTCCGCCGCGCGGTTTTGCGGGATACGCTGCTGGGCAAGGGGCTCGGCGAAGTCGCCGACCGTCCGCTTCCGCCCGCCATCGAATGGAAGCCGCTGGAGTTAGCGGCGCCGGCAGCCGACGTTGACATCGAGCCGATTGCTTACCATGTCCCACACGAGTGCTTCTATGTGCGCTTCGGGAGTTTCACGAATTATCTGTGGCTGTCCCGGTTGCTGAACACACATGGCGGCGACATTGGGCAAATGGTCAAGCTACGTGGGCAATCGGCAGCCCTCAATAAGAAGCTCGAACAACAATTGGCACTCAAGCAATCCGCCCTGGCCGAAATCCTAGGTCCGCAGGTCATTGCCGACGTTGCGATTATTGGACGTGACATGTATCTGAAAGAAGGCGCTGCGATGGCAATGCTCTTTCAGGCACGTAACAATTTTGCCTTGACAACCGATTTTGGCCAGCAGCGGGCGGCCGCGTTGGCGGCACATCGCGACCGCGGGGCATCGCTGAAAACGGTCACGATTGCCGGACGTGACGTCTCGTTCCTGTCGACCCCCGATAATCATCTCCGCTCGTATTATGCGGTGGACGGTGATTTTCACCTGGTTTCGACGTCGCGCGCGATTGTGGAACGGTTCTTCGAGGCGGGGCAGGGGACCGGCTCGCTGGGCGGATCGGTCGAGTTTCAGAACGCTCGCGTTGACATGCCGCTCGCCCGCGAAGATACGATCCTGGCGTACCATTCCTCCGCATTCTTTTCCCATCTGTTGAGTCCCCGTTACCAGATCGAGCTGACACGCCGCCTGCAAGCGGTCGCTGATACGGAGACGTTGCAGTTGGCGCGATTGGCGGCTGCCGCTGAAGGGGTACCCGGCGATTCGATCGACGAGTTGATCGCCGGCCGTTTTCTTCCCCGCGGGTTTGGCGTACGGGCCGATGGCAGTGGTCCGCATGTTGCCGAGGGCCAGGCGAGCCATACGCTCCGGGGTGCGCGAGGCTACTTTACGCCAATTCCCGATGTGCCACTCACGCT
>JAUIHJ010000674.1 GCA_030432015.1 bacterium | reverse complement strand
TCTCACCGTCCAGTGAGAAGGCTCAATCCATTTCCGCATCTCCCGCAAGCACAGAGATCGCCGGTACTGGCGGTGAAGCCATTGCGGTCAATGTCGAATATGGAACGAACCCCGCCACATCCGGCCTGGCGGGGATTGGGTTTCGCATGCATTTTGACTCGACAAAACTGAGCTACCAAGATCCCAGCAACGTGTTCACGACGAACCTGGTGGCCCAGGGGACGCCGCTGCACGACAGCGACGATCTCGATGGGGATGCGGCGACCGATCGCTTTGTTGAATTTCGCTGGAGCGACATCTTTGGCAGCAACTGGCCTGGTGCACCGACCCAACTGCTCTTCACCGCGAATTTCGAGTCAACCCCTGGCTTTCGTGATGGCGCGTCAACTGTCAACTTCAGCAGCATCGAGACGGCTTCCGGGTACCGGTTCGAAAGCAACGCCGCCAACATCGTCGTCGCGGTCAATCCACCTCCTAATGTGGTGTCGTTGGTTCCGGCCAACGGCGCAACGGGCGTAGCGCCTGACGTGGACTTCACGGCGGTGTTTTCAGAAGGTGTTCGGCAAGGGACGGGGGAGATCGTCATCCGACGCGTTTCGGACGACTCGATCTTCGTGTCGCTCGATGTCAATTCGCCGCAGGTCACACCTTCAGGAAACACAATGTCGATTGATCCCGTCGGCAGCCTCGAGAGCGAAACCAGCTACTATGTGCAGGTGGACCATGGCGCAATTGAGGACCTGGCAGGAGCACCATTTGGTGGCATCGCGGATGGAACGACGTGGCGTTTCACCACCGCCGACGTCGTTGCGCCGGCGATTCTAGCGATCAGTCGCCAGACGCCGTTGGCAGGCATCACGAACGCTGACTCGCTGCTGTTTCGCGCACGATTTAGCGAGGACGTCCAAGATGTCGACGCCCCAGACTTTTCCGTCAGCGGGACAACCGGCACGATATCCAGCGTGAGCGCTGTTGACGCGCGAACCTACGACATCCTGGTCGTTGGCGGCGATCTGGCACACTTCAATGGCACGGTTGGGCTGGATCTGGCTGTTGGTCAAGATATTCGAGACGCCGCCGCGAATGCACTTCCCAACACCGAGCCCGCGATCGACGAAGTCTACTTGCTTGACAACGCGGCACCTGCATTCGTCACAAAATCGGCCGAACTTCAGGAGGGAGCATCGCTTGCTTTTTCGACGGCCCATCTCTCCGCGAGCGACGTCGTAACGGCCAACGATGCGTTGCGATTCACGGTGCGTGCACTGCCGGCGCATGGTGTCGTGACGAAGGCTGGCACACCTCTTGGCACAGGAGACACCTTCACCCAGCAGGATATCATTCGCGAGTTGATCTCCTACACGCATGACGATACGAATACCACCAGCGACTCGTTGGAATTGTCGGTCCAGGACGGGGTCGGCAACGAATCCAATTCGGAGATCGTTTCGATCACCATCGAACCTCAAGACGACGATTCGCCAACCTTGATCAACGCGTCTGGCTCGCTCGATGAGGGCGAGACGCTGATCGTGAAAGCCGCTCAGTTATCGGCAACCGACCCAGATACCGACGACGCCCTGTTAATCTTCACCGTCCATGCACCGCCAACCAGCGGTGACTTCAAGAAGAATGGGACGGCATTGGGCATCAACGACACTTTCACCCAGCAGGACATTACAGAGGGGAGAATCAGCTACACGCATGACGGAAGCAATACGACCAACGATCGCGTTGAGTTGTCCGTCAAAGACAGCGCAGGCAACGCCACGGCTTCACAGAATTTCACACTTACGATCGGCGAGTCGCCCGACCTGGTATCGGTTCGCCTGGAGGCTGTTAGCCTTAGCGGAAACCCCATCTCCAGCGTGACCGCTGGCGGGCGGTTCGTACTGCGCGCATTTGCCCAAGACCTTCGCGACAACGCGGGCGGTCCATTTGCGGTCTATATTGACGTCTCCTTTGATTCCCAGTTTTCTATCGATGGGCCATTGGCGTTTGGTCCGAATTTCCCAAACGTTCAATCCGGGGCCGTCGACGTTCCTGGGCTAATCGACGAAGTCGGCGGGGCTGCGGACGTAATTCCCTTGGGTGGCGCCGAGTTTCTGCTCTTTGAAGTCGTGATGGTCGCGGGATCCGCTGGTGCGGGCGAAATTCAGGCCAATCCTGCGGACGACTTACCTGCTCACCACGTGCTCGTCTTCAACCGAAATTCACCGATACCAGCCGGCCAGGTCGACTACGGGCAGGTGACCGTCAATGTCGTCCAAGCGATCTATCAGAACCCGACAAATAAGCTCGACGTCAACGACGACGGGTTCGTGTCCCCAAACGATGTGCTGCAGGTTATCAATTTTTTGAACGAGCACGGTGCCGTCGTACTTCCTGAGAGTCCTGTCGCACCGTTTACGCCACCGCCGTACGTCGATGTCAATGGCGACGGCTCGGCCTCTCCGATCGATGCATTAATCGTCATTAACTTCCTCAACGCATCCTCGGCCGCAGAAGGTGAGGCTTCGCGGGCTCCCGTTTCAACGGCGAACGTGCTTTCCTTGTGTGATACGGCGTGGGGTTCTCGCCATGACGCAATCATGGAAGATGCCTCGGAGTTGGAGAATCTTCCCGAATGCCAAGTCGGCCTTCAGCTGCGAGCCAACGATCCGGGGAACAACCGTCCGCTCCCTGGCGACACGCTCGTCAGCGACGATGCGCTCATGACGGCAGTCAAGACTCGTTTCATCCCGCCAGCGGCCGATGTGAACGATAGGGTCTCTGGCGTCATCGACATGAAGGCCCTGCGCCACGTCGATGGCACCGAACGCAACTTGGCCAATCGGGAGAATAACCGGTTTGATCGCGGCGTAAATCTCCAGCGTTCAGAGGAGGACGCGGAACTACGAACAACGTATCCAACTCAGGCTCATTTTGAACGTCGCGCAGACGAAAGACTCGACACGCTGGACGAAGTGCTCAAGCTACTTGCAGACGACGTGGCCACGGTCTGGGCGCGCTAAGTCGCTAAGTCGCTAAGTCGCAAAGTCGCAAAGTCGCAAAGTCGCAAAGTCGCAAAGTCGCAAAGTCGCAAAGTCGCAAAGTCCGTGCCATTTGGGGAGTGATCGAACCTGGTCAAGAAGAAGGCTGGCCGTCTGCCTTGAACAGCCTGCCAGCCTTCACGGAGATGCGATGATATCCAGCTTCCTCTCAGTGCGCCGCCACGCTCGGCCCTTGAGAGGATCACGACGCACTCGCGACCTGCGCAGGCCCCAGTCGTGGCAAGCGATCATCGAGCGGGACTCGGGCGGCCGCGGCTCACTCGTATTTCCATTTCATGATCCAAGGATCGTCGGTCTGTTGCTGGTAGTCTTTGAGCTTCGCCTTCATGACATCCAGGACGGCGACGTATTCCGGATCGTCACTGAGGTTATTGCCTTCATGGGGGTCCTGCTCGATGTCAAACAGTTCGAATTGAGGCCGCTGAATGTAGCTGGCAACGGTCTTGGCGCCATAGGGCGCATCTTGCCCGAGGTGATACTGTGCTTGCCAGGTGGGGGCTGCCCACAGGTCCGACGCGAAGGGGAACGGCAGCGGGTAGGCAATGTTCCAGATCAGCTTGTACTTCCGCCCGCGCACGACCCGCATCGGATAATACATCTGAATTTCGTGGAAGGTGTGTGAGGCAAAAACCTCGTCCCAGCCCTGGGCATGCGGTTGGTCCAGGTAAGGCAGAAACGATCGGCCATGCAATGCACCGGTGATCGACTTACGCGACGTCTGCGCATCGCGACCGGGTGCCGCGATTTGCCGAACAAGTTGTGCTTTCACGCGTCCCGTCTGTGGATCGAGCGCGCCCGCGAAATCAAGAATCGTCGGAACGATATCGACCCAACTGACCATCGCATCATTGACGACGCCGCGTTTCGGCTTGGTTGGATCGCGCACGATGCAAGGCGCGCGCATGCCTCCTTCGTAGAGCGTCGTCTTGGCACCCGGCATCGCAATGCCGTGGTCGGAAATGTAGATGAACAGGGTGTCATCCCAGCGACCGGACGCCTGCAGGATCTCCTTCAAGCGGCCGATGCCCTGATCAATTCTGGAGACCGATTGATAGTACTGAGCAATCTCCGCGCGGCACGTTGGTGTATCAGGCAAAAAACCTGGCACGTTGACGTCGGCAGGATCGTAAATGACTTCTTCGATACCTGGATACCCTTTGGTGCCCGATTTGGGATTCCCGAACCGATTGGGTTTGAACGGAAGTTCGTCGGCCGTGCCTCCGCCCCGGTGCGGATCCGACGTGCAGAAGTACAGAAAGAACGGCGCGTCACTATCGGCGGCAATGAACGGTTGGCAGTTGTTCGCCATTTCGACCGGGCTGCGGGAGTTTCCAGCGATCGTGGTTTCAAACTTGAAGACCGCTTCGGGCGCCACGTGATATTTGCCGCAGCGTGCCGTCCGGTAGCCAGCCTTTTCCAGGTAGACCGGCAGGCTGGAAACATTCGCGTAGCTATTGAATTTGTGATAACTGTGCTGATGCCCGTAATGGCCATTAGCGTGATTGTGAAGGCCGGACAAGATAACCGAGCGACTGGCCGAACAACTGGCCGTCGTGCAGAAGGCGTGGGTGAACATCGTCCCATCACTGGCGATCGCATCCAGGTTCGGCGTTTGAATCGCCTTGTTGCCGTAACATCCGG
>JAUIHJ010000673.1 GCA_030432015.1 bacterium | reverse complement strand
GTGTAGTCGATTATTTGACGTTCACCCCGGTGAGCTCGAATCGACGCGATCTCAACAGGACTATCCCAGAACTTGATTTAACCGCAAGCGTGCCAGGTGTGACTTGCGACGATCCGGAATTGCTACCGACTTTTGGGACTCTCCGGCGAAGTCCCGCAGCCGGGGACGCCTATGCTAGGCGGCCAAGGTGAGGTTTTCCTCAGCAAGTAAAATATTTGATCAGCTTTTAACGTGGCCCACTGATCAACCACGACACGCCACTTACACTTCAGGCTACCCGGTCGAATCCAGTTCGCCCCCTCGAATTAATGGGCCTGCTTCCGTCAGAGTCAAACGTCACAAGGCCACCTTACTATCATCATATCGTCTCGACCGGCGAAAGGAAATGACAACGAGCCGCCAAAGTCTTCGTAAATCCCTTGGATTTCCTGCGTTGCCGCGATCTTGCCGGATGCGAATTCAGCTCCCCAAATTCTTCGTGTCAAGCTCGCATCAGCCCCAATTGCCAAACGATCACCGTCAATCCGACTGGAATACACCACGCGGCGAACCATTGCAGCCGACCGCGTTCAATCCAGCGAATGACCCACGTCAGGGAAGCGAGCCCGACCGCGCAGGAAACGCCCGAGCCGATCGCCAGGTGCACGACCGGCGTTGTGAATTGGGGATCTCGCGCCAGGGAGACGATTTCCAATAGGCTCGCGCCGCCTATTACCGGGATCGCCATCAGAAACGAAAATGTCGCGGCCGATGCGGGCTGTAATCGCAACGCAAGCCCGGTCGAAATGGTCGCTCCGCTCCGCGACAACCCGGGGAGAATTGCCAGGGCCTGGCTGAGCCCCATCAGCAGGGCTTGCCGCGATGAAATGTCGCGACAGTCGATTGTGCCGGGCGTAAGCCGGGAGGCGACGAGAAGCATCAGGCCAGTCGCCACCAGGAGGCATCCGGCCAGCAACGGGTCGGATAGCACGTTTTCGGCGAATTCCTTAATGGGGACTCCGACGATCACCGCCGGGATGGTCGCGAGCACGAGTCGGCTGACAAGCCGCCGATCTTCGCCCAGCAACTTTACGAGGCGACGAAAATAGACGATCAGGATTGAGATCAGCGTGCCAGCGTGGAGTACGACATTGAGGTCGCCGATATCGAGCGTGCTTGCCTGACCATCCTGTGCAAGGAACTGGGCCGCGATCACCAGATGCCCACTGGAACTGACCGGAAGGAATTCGGTCAGGCCCTGCACGACGGCCAGGATGACGATCTTGGGCAGGCTGAGGGTCATGGGGTCCAACGGATGAAATGAGTTGCCGCGGCCAACCTAGCGGAGTGTCGTGGGGTGTCCAACACGAGTTTTGCGGAGCCCCGAAAATCGTCCCCTATACCCATTTTGAGGCTTCTGTAATAATGGGTCGAAAGCTTGGCAATGCCCTTGAGCTCGCGGTCTCGCTTACGGACCATCGGTCGTTGCACCGCGACCTGCATAAAGCTCAGGGAAGATCCTTCATCAATCTGGAGACCTGTCTGAATGTATCGAAGTTTTGACCCCGCTGCCTTGGGAATAACTGGCCGTCAGAGTGAAATCATCGAATTGGCCCTGACTTTTGGGTTTCGCGGCCTGGTGGTCGATTTTCCTGAATTGCTCAAACGTGCAGAAGAACGCGGCGTCGAACAAGCTACACGATTTATCTCCAGTGCTCAGCTGCAGATCGGCGGATTTCGGCTCCCAGATACATGGCGTGAGGACGAGGCGACGTTCAAGTCCAGCCTGGGTGGGATTGCGGCGAACGCCAACGTCGCTGCTGCTGCGGGTGTGAGCATTTGTCAGGCGACGGTCTTGCCCGGTACCGACTTTTATCCGTATCACGAAAATTTTGAGATCCATCGCCAGCGACTTGGCGAAATCGCGGAGGTCTTGGCGCCCCACAACGTTCGCCTGGCTCTCGATTTCCTGGTGGCTCCGCAGCATCGCCAAGGGCACGAGTTTCAATTCATTGCGGATGCGGATGCGATGGTACTGTTGCTCAAGTCGATTGGGTCGCCGCACGTCGGGCTAGCCTTAGATAGCTGGAATTGGCATTTCGGCGGCGGCACAGTCGAATTGCTGGAATCGCTGGGGGCGAATCAAGTCTTTACTTTCTCGATTGCCGATGCGCCCGCGGAAGCGACGCTCGCAGGGTTGACCGAGGAACAGCGGGTCCTGCCGGCGGAGGAGGGCGTCGTTGAGATTGTTCCCTTGCTCGAGAAACTCCGGGACGCGGAGTTCACCGGGCCGGTCACGCTATCGCCGCACGTCAAATGCTTGAGTGAAATGAATCGCGATGAGATCGTGAAGGAATGCCGCACTTCGCTGGACGCGCTGTGGGAGTCGGCCGGTCTGTCCAAGAGCAGCAAAATGGCAGCGGCAAACGCCTGAGCCCGCACCGTCACGGAAAACCCACGTGCCCAGCCGCTCCTGTGCTGAGTTCCCAGACGCTGGCTGTGCGCGCTCACGCGGGCGAACGTCACCACGGCGGTGATGATTCACCCGCCGCCCATGCACGCGGGCCATCGTCCACTCGGGCCATCGTCTTCGTTCTGCGTATCACGCCGCGGCAGTTTCGATCGTCGTGGCGGTGAGGGTTGCGTCAAGTTTGACGGGCCGGTCGTTCTGCTCGAACCGGATATGACGACTTTCTGGCCCCTCCATCCGTACTGACCTGCATTTGCCTCCTTTGCGTTGTGCGGATTTCCTCGGCCGGACGATGATTGAGGGGAAGGGGTACGGCCGGAATCGCGAACGGATTGCGTGATTTTGTCTGCAACGGAACGATTTGGTGCTGCCAGCGGAGCCACCAATCACGACCGGAACGTTAAACAACAGATGGATCGACGACTCATCACCGCAGGCGCCTTCTTGGCATTATGGGCCCATGGTCCAGCCCTGGTCGCGCCGCCAGACCCTGCTTCAGCCCAAGTCATCCGACTGCCCGCACTCTCCGCGCCAGCCCCGACCTCACGTGACAGCGGCGCCATGCCGGCATTTCGATACCCTCGCACCGCGTCGTCCCATCCGGAAAGGGACGGCCGCCTCGCCGCGTTGCCGCCCGTTCGCCGGCAGGCCGATTGGGCAGCCCACAGTGCAGGAGCTTCGATTGATGCGCGCGACGAGCGTGCGCCACACCGTCGCTACCCCTCGACGGCACGGACCGCCACGCCCCGGTCAGAAACGCATGTTACTTCCGCCGTGGTGTATCGCTGGGATTCGCGAGACGCCAGCCTGACCGCGGTGGGCAGTCGCGCCGAGCACCGCATTGAGGCCGGGTTTAAACTAGCGAACAAAGGCGCGCTCTATGCTGCCCGGTCAGAATTTCGCCAGGCAATTCAGGCAATTGCCGAGGCACTGGATGCCCGTCATGGCGTGACGAGTCACAGCCAGGCAATCCATGAGGCGTTCCGTGCCCTGAAGGAGGCGTCGGACTTTGCGGCCAGCGGCGGCGGTGTTGATCGGGTGGCACAGATTATCGGTACGCATCAGACGCCCGCGCTGAAACACGCCGCTGCCCATGGCGTGCCGGCGCTCGTGGCGATGCAGCAGTATTACGCTTTCGCCCAGCACAGAATGGTGGCGGCGTGTGGCGGTGCTCCGGTGGCCTCGACGGCGATGTATGCCATGGGCAAGCTTCATATGGCATTAGCGGACGGCGAATCACAGGGCGAACAGAACGCCGCGCAAGCGATGGCCTTCCTGCAGGCATCGCTGCTGGTGGACAGCAACAACTTTGCCGCTGCGAATGAGTTGGGGGTGATGTTGGCCCGCTTCGGCCAGTTGCCAGAAGCACGTGAAGTGCTCCGCCACAGTGCCAGTGTGCATCCAACTTTGGAGACATGGAAGAACCTGGAGGTCGTCCATCAACGGCTGGGCGAGGACCAACTTGCCCGACGTGCGCGGACGGAATGGCAGCGTCAGTCGCAGCGCGAACCTGCCACCCCGAGTCATCCGGGAGGCGTGCATTGGGTGGCCCCCGAAGCATTCGCTGGCCGCCCAGGGGGCGCGAAGCCGGTCGCCACCGCGCCGCCGTTAACCGCCGAAAAGACGACCGGGTTTTCGCTCTGGCCATGGCATTAGCCGTTTGGCGAAAGCACGCAGGACATACAACGACGCAGGTGAAACATTGGACCGAGGTGACATGCAAATGAAATCCCGCGCACGCTTGGCCGACCTTCCCACCACCGCTCGATGGCTGGTGCTAGGGGCAATCTGCGTGGGCACGCTGGCGGCGGCAGCAGCGGTCTTCGCACCGCCGCATCGCCACCCCTCCGGCCGACACGAGAATGTCCGGCGCGTCGAACGCGTCGCTGAGAAAGCGATCGCACGAAGTCTCGGGGGGCGCGAAGATGCCACCACCCTGGTCGTTTCCGGACCGCAGTCGGCAGTGGACGCGCCAGCCGGTGCGCACCGGGGCATTCCTACCTACCCCCACGCGGTGACGGCGAGGATTCACGCCTCCAGCGGCAATCGAATCATTGCACGCGATGTCAAGCTCTGCCAGTTTCGACAACGGACGCTCGTCGGTGTTCATAGTCAGGATGCCGCGTTCGGCGAGCCGGAGTGGACGGCAGGTCGCCCGCTTCCGTGGCAGGTCTTTGGGCACGGCGAATACATTGGTCCGGAAAGAACGCCTCGTGTTGACTCGTATTTCCTCCGTCCGAACGACCAACTGG
>JAUIHJ010000672.1 GCA_030432015.1 bacterium | reverse complement strand
GAACCTGCGGCCGCATGGGTTCGAAGCGACGCCAGGGAAGCTTCAATGAATCGAAGTTCACGGGCGTGGGGTAACTCAAGGCCCAGTGAGTTACGGACTGCCGTCAGACGCCCCACTGGGCCGGGCTTGCTTGCTGCAGCAGGATGTGTCGTCGCGTGATCGCCACGTGTTTGATCCGCCGTCCCGGGAACAAGCGAGCTCTTCGGGTTGTGAGTCCCACCGGTGTTCTCCACCAATTCCCAGGTCACGAGGGTGGCGAGCAGGCCGGCCGGCAAGAGGACGACAATAATCACGGCCGCGGTTGTAACCGCCGCGGCCACTCGCGCGTGGCCGCGACAACGATGGAGAATCCAGCGATGCCACGGCCGGAACATGACAACCAGCAAGGCCGCCAGGAATAAGGGCAAGAGAAACGCAGAAATGACTTGGTAGAACCAGAAGGTGAATACCGCAATCACCGCGAGCAAGACAAAGAACGACACGAGTCGCGACATGAACATCTCCTCGATGAAGGACTGAATACCGGCCGCCATGCTGGGGGAAAGCGCCGATCGCCGAATGTTGAAAGCAAATCGGTCCGCATTCTAAGCGGATTTTCCAGCCGATGGCACGGTTGGCTTGCCAGAAGACCTACCAAATTCTTGGAATTCTCATTGGACAGCGCCACGTTACGATGTCATGTCCCGTCCTGCGAAGGAATCAACCGCGCCATCATTTCTCAGCGTCGCCTGGTCGACCGGCGATTCGTATTGTTTCACGACGTATCTCGTATCACAATACGCGTCTGATCGGCGCACACACCACATTGGCTCGAACATGGATTCCGCTGAAACCTCGCCTCCGCCGTTGCCCGACGCGCCGATGCTGAATTCGCCACCGTCTCAGAAGTCGCGAAAACGTGGCAGAGGCTATTGGGTAAAAGTCGCGGTTCGCGTGGTCGTCTTGTCGCTCGTCGTCGGAGGCATCTGGAACACCGTGTCCGGCGCCCGCGAGGAATTCGCCGCACAGGGATTCTCGCCGCGGAATCTCAACTACCGATGGTTGGCTGCCGCCGGTGTCCTCTATTTACTCGGTTCCTTTCCCGCCTGTTGCTTTTGGCGCAGCACTCTGGTGGCGATGGGCCAGCGCCCTGCGTGGTTGCAGACAATTCGCGCCTATTACATTGGCCACTTGGGAAAATACGTGCCGGGCAAAGCACTGGTCGTCGTCTTGCGTACAGGCCTGATCAAAGGGAACCGTGTCGACGCGACCGTTGCTGCGACGAGTGTGTTTGTCGAGACCCTGACGATGATGGCCGTCGGCGCCGTCGTGGCGGCTACGATTTTGGCCATCGGATTTCGCCATCAAGTACTCTTGCTGCTCTTGGCGATTGGCTTGGCGGCTGCTGCGGGGATTCCCACGCTGCCACCGATCTTCCGCCGTGTGGTTCGATTGCTCCAGGTGCGACGGGCGAATCCGGCCATCGACGCGGCAATTGAGGGTCTCGACTTTCGCTTGATGTTCACCGGATGGCTGATGATGTCCGTCGGCTGGCTGCTGATGGGCCTCAGCCTTTGGGCCACGCTGAAGGCGACCCCGGCGGCTGTTGACCAATTGACCAACCCCGGCGTTGATATTCCACTGATCACCGCCTGCGCGGGCCTGGCCATGGTGGCTGGCTTCCTCTCGTTGATTCCGGCCGGCTTGGGGCCACGAGAATGGGTCATCATCACGCTGTTGGTCCCCGTCTATGGACCGGTGGCCGGAATTGTCTCCGCCGTCCTGCTTCGGCTCGTTTGGATGACCGCCGAAGTGATCTTTGCAGGGGTTCTGTACTTTGGAGTATCCGGTGAACCAGCGGGACCTGCGAAGATGACGGTGTGATCCGTTGGAGGGATGCTGCGGTCTCAGGCACGTTGCAAGCTGGCGTTGGTAGCATGCGTTGGTAGCCGCTCCCTAGGGTTGCCACCCTAGGCGATGGCCTGACACGTCTTCGCCGTTCCTCGGACGTGCCTCTGGCGTTATACGGATACGCCTTTGGCAATGGTTACGCCGGACGCGTCGTCGGCATGATTGAACGCCTCGCCGACTGCCCGCGTGCCTTGCCACCGCCGCCAAAATCGCTCCAGTCCCGCGGCAAATTCAGCGCGAATTGTGGTTTCATCGCGCGTTTACAAAATTGACTGGCCTGCATCCCACATTTGGCCGAATTATCACACTGATCGTTAGACTTTCACATTGGCTGCGAGTGTGGTTCGGTGTGGCGTTATTGAGGGGGAAGTATGGCAGATTGCGCGCCGGGTACGCGTCAGCAGTCGAGGTACGCGCTACGCGTGCCTTGCATTTGCTTCGCAAGAAACCATCCATGGGTCGCCTGCGGCCTCGCTGTCGTACTCCAGTTCCTTTGCTCAGGCAACTCGGTGCTCGGGCAGTCGCGTTCTCAGAGGGCGATGGAACAACAGACGAAACGCGAAGCGATTGATGCCATTCCTTTCAACCAGTTGGATGAAGAAGCCCACGCCAAGTTGTGGAGTGTGGTTTCACGGCCCAGCCTCTATCGTCAGATGCCGCCGACGATGATCTCTTCGGACCCTGACCTGTATGTGTTCCTGGTCCGTCACCCCGAAATCATCGTGAACATGTGGGACCTCATGGGAATCACCAAGGTCACGATCAACCGAAACGCGGATTATATCTTTGATGCCAGCGATGGTGCGGGAACGGATAGCCGTGTCGAATTGATCTACGGTGATCAGAACCTCCACGTGATGTATGCCGAAGGAACCTATGAAGGGCCGCTGCTGAAGAATGAAATACGAGGTCGCTGTGTGCTCGTGTTGCGGTCGGACTATTCCAAAAGCCAGGATAACGATACGCTCGTAACGAGCCGCCTGGACGTGTTTCTGCAGATTGACAACGTCGGCGCGGAATTGATCGCCAGGACCTTGCACCCTCTGGTGGGGAGCACGGCGGACCAGAATTTCGTCGAGTCGGTGAAATTTGTTGGTCAGGTCACCGAAGCGGCGGAATCACGCCCCCAGCGACTCCTGCAACTCACCCAGCGGTTGACCAAAATCAAAGATCCCGTACGTCAACAGTTTTCGGAACTGACGACCATTGCCAGCCAACGCGCCGTGCAGCGCCGGGCCGGTTTGTCCGCAAATCCTGGAGTGCCTCGGCCGAGTGGCCGCACGCAATCCGTTTCGCGCGTCTACTCGGTTGACGACACCGGCGTCCGTGACGCGCCGGCAGCGGGCATCACCACCTCGCTGCGCTGAGGCCCGCGTGCAGGCGATATGCTACAGGAGCGACGCCGCGCCGAGGTATTACGTCGCGTCGTCCGTCTGGCGGCAATCGCGACATTGGTGGCCGTCGCGACCGAGTGCCTGCAATCGTGCACTGCCTGTCGGTGGAGCGCGTTACAGAACCGCATTCAGAATTCCGCGTTGCCCGGTGTCCGCGGAAACGGGATGACGTCGCGGATATTGGCCATCCCGGTCACAAATTGCACGACCCGCTCCAGGCCAAGTCCGAAGCCCGCATGTGGCACTGTGCCGAATCGGCGCAGGTCCAAGTACCACCAATAGTCCTCGGGTACCAAGTCCTGGTCGCGCATCCGCGACTCCAAGACGTCGAGCCGCTCTTCGCGTTGGCTGCCACCGATGATTTCGCCGACCCCGGGGACGAGCACATCCATGGCCCGCACGGTCTTGTCGTCGTCGTTAACTCGCATGTAGAACGGCTTGATCGTGCGCGGATAGTCGTACAGGATGACCGGGCAATTGAATTCTTTTTCGGTCAGGAACCGTTCGTGCTCGGATTGGAGGTCGTGCCCCCAGCTGACGGGAAATTCGAATTGCTCGCCACTATTGACCAGCTTCTCGATCGCTTCGGTGTATGACAGGCGGATGAACTCGCTCCCGGCGATCGCCTCGAGCCGTGTTACCGCCGATTTTTCGATGCGCTGGGCGAAGAATTCCATGTCTTCGCCGCAGTTGGCCAACACGTCCGAGAAGATGCGTTTGAGAAACCGTTCCGCCAGCGTCATATTGTCCGTCAAATCATAGAATGCCATCTCCGGCTCGATCATCCAGAACTCGGAGAGGTGCCGCGACGTGTTGGAATTCTCCGCGCGAAAGGTCGGCCCAAACGTATAAACCTTTCCCAAGGCCGTCGCGTAAATCTCAGCTTCCAACTGACCGCTTACCGTCAGATATGACGGACGATCAAAGAAGTCGTGAGTAAAGTCGACCTTGCCGTTTTCACGCGGCACTTCATCCAGGTTCAACGTTGTTACCCGGAACATCTCTCCCGCGCCTTCGCAGTCGCTGGCCGTGATGATTGGGGTATGCACATACAGGAAGTCGTCTTCCTGGAAGAAGTCGTGGATCGACTTGCAGATCTGGTTGCGGACCCGGGCGACGGCACCAAAGGCGTTGGTCCGCGGGCGAAGGTGAGCCCACTCGCGGAGCTTTTCGAACGAGTGACGTTTCTTCTGGAGCGGAAACGACTCTGGATCAGCCCAGCCCAGCACTTCGACACGGGAGGCGAGTACTTCCGTCTCCTGCTTGCCGCCCGATTCTTTGACTTCGCCCTCAATCGTCACGCTGCAACCGGCCGACAGCTTCTTGATCTCCGTGTCGTAGTTGGACAGGTCAGCGTCTGCGATCACCTGCAAGTTGGCCAGGCAAGAACCGTCGTTGATTTCGAGAAAGCTGAAACCGCCTTTGGAGTCGCGGCGGGT
>JAUIHJ010000671.1 GCA_030432015.1 bacterium | reverse complement strand
ATCGACTTCAAGGACATGCACGAGCGGCTGCGGCGAGTCTCGATCGCCGATACCAGCGAAGGCCGGCTGTTCTGGTCGCATGATTCAAAACAGTTGGCGTTCACGGCGTCGGTCGACGGGAAACGCGGCACCTACACCATTTCACCACCTGACGAACTGAAACCGAAACTGCTGACCACCGAGACGGGTAGCATGGCGACCTGGCTGGCCGACGGCAAGCAAATCGTCTGGCTTAGCGATGGCACACCGGCGAGTGTCACCGCTGCGGGCAAGACGACCAAGTACGCCTTCTCCGCGGCTCAAGCCGTTAATGTGGCGGCGCGAAATGGAGTGGCCTTCGACCAATGCTGGCGCGCGATGCGCGACCATTTTTACGACGGCGCACTGAATCACCGCGATTGGAACGCGGTCCGTCGCAAGTACTTGCCGTTGGCCATCGGTGCCATTGATTCGCAGATGTTCGCCGAGGTCGTGCAGCTGATGCTGGGCGAATTGAACGGATCGCATATGGGCTTCACCCCGACCGGCGGCAACCGGACCGACTCGACCGCTTGGCGCGAGTCGACGGCGCATCTCGGCGTGCGATTTGACGCGGGCCATCCGGGCCCAGGCTGGCATATCCAGGATGTGATTCCCGGCAGCCCGGCCGACAAAGTGGCCGTCAGGCTGAAGGCTGGCGAAACGGTCCTGTCCGTCGATGGCACGGCGGTTGACCCGTCGATGGACGTCACCACCGTCCTCAATGGCCGCCTGGACCGCGACATTCACCTCCATATTCGCAGCGGCGACGGCCTGGAACGCGACGTCTCGCTGCGCCCGATTCGGTTCTCGACCGCCCGTGAATTGCTGTACGAAAAGTGGATCAAGGACAACCGCGAGCGTGTCGCTCAAGTGTCCGGCGGAAAGCTGGGATACATGCACATCCGCGGCATGAATATGACCAGCTTCTATCGTTTCGAACGAGAACTTTACGCGGTGGGCGCAGGGATGGATGGAATTGTGATCGACGTTCGCGAGAATGGCGGCGGGTCGACAACCGATCATCTGCTGACCGTACTCACGCAGCCCGCACATGCGATCACGGTGCCGCGAGGTGGTGAAGTCGGGTATCCGCAAGACCGTTCCGTCTATGCCACCTGGCGGAAGCCGATCGTCGTGCTGTGCAACCAGAACAGTTATAGCAACGCCGAGATTTTCAGCCACGCCATCAAAACGCTCAAACGCGGAAAACTGGTTGGCGTGACCACCGCCGGTGGCGTGATCAGCACGGGCGGCACGCGGATCATGGACCAGGGTTTCTTGCGAATGCCGTTTCGTGGCTGGTATGTGCTAGGAACGGGGGACGACATGGAATTGAATGGCGCTGTCCCCCACTTTGAACTCTGGCCCCTGCCGGGCGAACTTCCTGCCGGTAAGGACACCCAACTTGACAAAGCGATCCAGGTCCTGACCAAAGACGTAAAGAAATGGCGGAAGCGGCCTCGGCCGACGCTTACCAATGCCAGCGATCGTTAGCCTCCGGCATGAATGCGCGCCGCGAAGCTGGACCGGCCCATGGCACATTCGATCAGCGGCACAAACGAATTCCGCTAAACTGCCAGCGTGCCTCGGGCGGGAAGAAATTACGGTACGTCGGTCGCAGGTGGGACGACGACGAACCGCACGATCCCCCACGAAGTACATACTGATTGCACATAAACTTGCCGTTGTATTCGCCTAGCGCTCCGTCCGGTGCGACGTACCCCGGGTACGGCGTGTAGGGACTCGCGGTCCACTGCCACACATCGCCGAACATGCTCCGTGGCGACGGCCGGTGCGCTGCCATGCTGCCCGGGTGAATGGCCTGCTCCGCGGCGAGGATCGTGTCTGCAAACCCGACACCAGGCGGGCTATCTCGCGACGCAACCTCCCATTCAGCTTCGGTCGGCAGCCTTGCCCCGGCCCACCGTGCAAACGCGTCGGCCTCGAAGTAGCTAACGTGACATACGGGCAGTGACGGATCGACTTGCCGAGGCCCCGCCAACGTAAACTGCGACCATTGGTCGCCCTCCCGGTGCCAATACAACGGCGCTTGCCACTGCTGTTCCGCCGCCGTTTGCCAACCCAGCGACAACCATAATTCTGGACGACGATAACCGTCATCGGCGATGAACTGAAGAAAATCGCCACACGTCACCAGTTCATCAGAGATCTGAAACGCCTCCAGAAACACGCGGTGGCGAGGCATTTCGTTATCGAAGCAAAATCCCGTGCCGTCATGGCCAATCCATTCAATCCCTTCGCCCAATTCGCGCCGCGCAGGCCGGTCAACCGCGTCGCCGACGGCGAATGTTCCTGGCCGATAGATCGGCTGCAACGGGTTGCACGAAAGCACATGTTTGATATCCGTTAGCAACAGTTCCTGGTGCTGTTGTTCGTGCTGGAGACCAAGTTCGACGATCCTCGCCAGCCGTGCATCCTGCCTTGCATTGGAGTGCAGGTGCTGTAGCACACGCTGGTCAACGTGGCGGCGATAGCGATGAATTTCGTCAAGTCCGGGGCGGGAAATCAAACCTCGTTGCGAGCGAGGAAATGGCGTGCCCAGCGAGTTGTAATAGGAATTGAAGAGGAATTCGTAGCTGGCATCGAACACCTGGTAGGCGGGATCTTCCTTTAAGACAAACGTCTCGAAAAACCACGTAGTGTGCGCCAAGTGCCAACGGGTGGGACTTACGTCGGGCATGGATTGCACCAAACAATCCTCGGCCGACAGCGGGGCGGCGAGTTGCTCGGTGAACGCTCGGGTGGCCTGATAGCGGCTGGCAAGCGAAACACCGTCAATATCTGCGGAGGGGCTCACACGCATGGACGTGTCTCGTGGACCGGGGGCGGGAATCGGTGTTGGTCGACTCCGTGTTACTCGACCACGACTCCCTTCCAAAAGGCGACGTAGCCTCGAATATTGCTGGCCGCCTCCTTGGGCTCAGGGTAATACCAAGCGGCCTGCGGATTGACCTGGTCATCGACGACAAGATCGAAGTAGCTTGCCGTCCCCTTCCATCCACAAACTGTGTGCGCATCGCTTTCGCGAAAGAACTCGCGTTGCAGCGACTCGGGCGGAAAATAGTGATTCCCGTCGACGATTTCTGTTTGATCGCTCTCTGCGATCACCTGTCCTTGCCAGATCGCTTTCGGCATGAGATGGTCTCCGTTGCTGTAAATGGTCGGGGGGGATGGGTCAAGCACAACGTCGCAACGACAAGCCTCGTTTGTACGCTGTAGTGACCGCCGCGTGAACCGCCCACCCTGCAGACAAGGGAGGCGATCGTACCAGGCCGCTCCACCAACCTGCCGCGGTGTTCGTCCGGCACGGTTCGTTGCAGACAAACTGATATCGGCATGCGACTTCGAATTTCTGAGATTGGCGTGACTGATCAGATCTACAATTTGATGCGCAGACCACGGGGCACAATATATCGCTCGCTCAGTTCGAAGCCCCCCTGAACCACCAGAGCCAGCACGGCAGCCGGAATCGCCCCTTCGAGTATGGTGCCCGTGTTGTTCAAACGGATCCCAGTGATAATCGGCTGGCCATAACCGCCCGCTCCGATCAAGGCGCCTAATGTCGCAAAGCCGACGTTGATCACGGCCGCCGTTTTGATGCCTGACAAGATGCTCCGCGAGGCCAGCGGCAATTCGATCTTCATCAGGCAAAACCGTGGGGGGAGCCCCAGTGCCGCCGCGGATTCGTGGTATTCACCATCCACGTCGCGCAATCCGGAAAAGGTATTGCGCACAATCGGTAAGAGGCTGTAGAGCGTCAGCGCGGCGACGGCGGTGGCGGAACCCAATCCGACGCTCGCCAAGCCCACGGCCGCCATGGCCGGCATCAGCATCACTAACAAGGCCAACGCGGGGATCGTCTGGACGACTCCGACGAACCCCAGGATGAATTGTCCCAGGCGGTTGAGCTTGGCGGCGAGAATGCCAAGCGGAATGGCAATCAAAATCGCCGGGATCAAGGATTTGCGAACAAGATCAAGGTGCTCAATCGTGCGTTTCAGAATGCGGACGGCAAGCGTGCTCTCGGAGAACTCAGTCACAACACTCAGCTTCTCTTGCAGGAATTCCGCCGCGACACCGGTTTCGGAAACACGCTCGACTTCCACGCGACTGTTGGCCATGACCATGTCCCGCTCGTCGATCCCTGATTCCAGACGAGAGATCGATTTCATCGCTGCAGGAAATCGGGACGCGAAATCCTCCCGATATAACAGCACGGCGTCGTAACGCGGAAAAAAATCGCGGTCATCTTTCAGCAGCTTGAGACCGTACGTCACAATCTTGGCATCGGTCGTGTAGACGTCGCTTACATCGATCGAGCCGAGACGCAGTTGCCGATAGGCGAGATCATGATCGAGTCCACGGACTTGGCGTTGTGGCAAATCATAATGTTTCTGCAGGTTCGGCCAACCGTCTTGCCGATCCATGAATTCATTCCCAAAACCGAACCCCAGCGTGGGATGACGCGCCAGGTCGGAGATCTGCTCGATCTGCAATTCCTCGGCTCGCGAGGCGAGCATACCGATGGCGTACGTATTGTTGAACCCCAGCGGTCGACTCATGATGATCCCCTGCTCTTTGAGCGCCGCGCGCATCGCCTCCGGCGTCCGTGTCGTTCCAGGACCAAGAATCTCCTCGGCAATGGTGCCGGTGTATTCCGGATAGACATCCACCTCACCGT
>JAUIHJ010000670.1 GCA_030432015.1 bacterium | reverse complement strand
ACCGATTGCAATTCGGCGACCATCCGGGACCGGCTCGTTCTTCGCCGTCCATTAGATTCAACGGCAGAAAAACCGTCTGTCGGCGAAAAAGGTGCCTGTCCTGCTGACGGGGTGTGCGCTGCAGAATCACGCTTGGCCATTTAGCTGCGATATCCGCGCCGTTGACAATCCGCGCCGCCTGTTATCCGCGCGTTGATGATCTGCTGCGGAGCGTTCGCACGTTCAACATGAGGGCCCATCTGTTGCAGATCGCCGCCGGCTGTCTGCGATCGCCCCCATCGCAGACCGCGCGGCGACTCGCCCTTGCCTTGAGGTTATACTGGTGACTTGAGTGATGGCATCATTTGAGTTACGCATCTCGAGGAGTCGGCCCATGGTCCCCGCATCTATCGCGTACCTGTTGCGCAGTTGCCGTGTTGTTCTGATCCTGCTGGCCGGTTTGGCATCAAGCCATCTCGCCATCCGCCCGGCAGCGGCGGAAACGAAACTCCTCCGTTTTCCTGACGTCCACGGGAAACGGGTCGTCTTTACCTATGCGGGTGATCTGTGGACAGCATCAGACAAAGGGGGCAATGCGCGTCGCCTGACGACCCATCCTGGCCTGGAGTTATTCGCCAAGTATTCGCCGGACGGAAAATGGATTGCCTTCACCGGCCAGTACGACGGTGACGAACAGGTTTACGTAGTGCCCGCCAGTGGCGGTGTGCCGCGTCAATTGACGTATTATCCGGCCCGCGGTCCGCTGCCGGATCGATGGGGATACGACAACCAGGTCTACGGCTGGTCCCCCGACGGCCAGCGCGTCCTTTTCCGCTCGCTCCGGTACGGCTGGAGCATCGGACACAATCGCTTGTACACGGTCCGCACCAGCGGCGGTTTACCCGAGCCGTTGCCGATGCCCAAGGCGGGTGCGGGCGATCTCTCGCCAGATGGAAAGCAAATCGCATATTCACCACTGTTCCGCGACTTCCGCACCTGGAAGCGGTACCAGGGTGGTTGGGCGCAGGACTTGTTCATCTTCGATCTCAAGAGCCACAAGCAACATCAAATCACCGACCACGTCCGCAGTGATCGCGACCCGATGTGGCTCGGCGACCGGATCTATTTCACCTCGGACCGAACCGACACACTGAACCTGTTCCATTACGACCTCAAGACGAAGAAAACAGTGCAGGTCACCAAGAGCACGACGTTTGATGTTCGTTGGCCGAGCCGTGGCGGCGGAACACGGATCGTCTTTGAAATGGGGGGCCGCCTGCACCTGCATGACACCGCAGCGAATAAGACCCGTGCGATCAAGATCAACGTGCCAACCGACGCCCTGGCGATGCGCCCCAGGCGCATCTCGGTGGCGGATGACATCCGCAGTGCCGGACTCAGTCCGCAAGGGAAGCGGGTCGTCGTCGCGGCCCGAGGCGACATTTTTTCCCTTCCCAGCGAGAAAGGCATCACGCGTAATCTGACGCATTCCTCGGCTGCCCATGACAAATCGCCTGCCTGGTCCCCCGATGGCAAGCAAATCGCCTTCCTCTCCGATATGTCGGGCGAAGAAGAAGTTTATCTGATTGACGCCAAGGGAGAGCACCCCCCCGAAGCGCTGACCAAGCATGGATCCGCGATGCGGTATTCCCCCACGTGGTCACCCGACGGTTCCCAAATCGCCTTCAGCGACAAGAACGGCAGGCTGTTCGTGATTACGATCGCGGACAAATCCGTCACGGAAGTCGCTGACGATCGCGGCGGACGATTGAGCGACTTCACTTGGTCACCTCGGGGAGGCTTCCTGGCATTTAGCATGGAAAGCCCGAACGGCCTTCGCGCGCTGCACATCTGGAGTCGAGAAGACGGCCAAGTCCGCAAGATCACCGGTGACGCGTTCCACGAATTCGAGCCGACATGGGACCCGGCCGGCAACTACCTGTACTATTTCAGCGACCGTCAGTTCGCGCCGCAATTGGGGTCGATGGAATGGAACTTCGTTCAGGATCGAGAGACCGGGATCTTCGCCCTCGCGCTGCGCGACGATGTTGCCGATCCGTTTCCGCAGGAGAATAACGAAGCCGTGGAGGTCGACGACGACCAGCAAGCGGACGACCTGCCTGACGAGAAGGATGACGACGTTGATCAAGAGGTCGCAAAGAATAAGCCGCCGAAAACGAAGGGGAGCAGCGACGCCGCACCAGAAGACGCGGCCAAGGCTGGGAAGAACGGCGGGCAAGAGGCGCCGATCAAGATCGACTTCGCCCACCTCGCCGATCGCGTTGCACGGATCCCCGTCCCCGACGACAACTACTATGGGCTAACCGCAATCGAGGGTCATTTGCTTTACATCCGTGGCGGCGCGTCGTACTACGGTCGCGGTTCGGACGTGAAGCCAACGCTGCAGATCTTCTCTCTCAAGACACGCAAGGCAACGACCCTGGGAGAAAACACCGGCGGCTACTCGCTTTCGCATGACGGCAAGAAGGTCTTATTTCGCAAATCCGGCGCCCTGTCTCTGGTCGACGCGACACCCACCGGCCAGTCTTCTGCGAAGAGCGTTCCGACGGGCGGGCTGGTGGCCGACGTCGCCCCGGAAGAGGAGCGAGCGCAAATCTTTGACGAAGTCTGGCGCCGGTTTCGCGACTTCTTTTATGTCGAGAACATGCACGGTTACGATTGGCAGGGCCTACGCGAGCGTTATCGGCCGCTGCTGAAGCACGTGGCCCATCGGTCGGATTTGAGCTACGTCATCAACGAGATGATCGCCGAACTCAATGTCGGTCATGCCTACAACTCGGGCGGTGATTTCGAGATTCCGCAGCGTGCCAGCGTAGCACTTCCCGGCGCCCACTTTCAACTCGATAAGAAAGCGAACCGCTACCGGATTGCCAAGATCTTCCTGGGCCATAACGAGGAACCGACGTACCGCGCACCGCTCACGGCGATTGGTGTCGCGGTGGAACAAGGCGAATTCGTGCTGGCCATCGACGGCCAACGGCTCGATGGGACAGACAATCCATACCGCTTGCTCCGCAACAAAGCAGATCATCCGGTGACGTTAACGGTGAACGATCGTCCGACCACCGACGGCGCTCGCGAAGTGACCTTCGAGCCGCTGTCGAGCGAGCACGATCTGGTCTATTTGGATTGGATTTTGAACAATCGCCGCAAGGTTGCCAAAGCCAGCGGCGGCCGACTCGGCTACATGCACCTGCCGAACATGGGGGCGGAAGGAATTCGGGAATTCAACAAGTGGTTCTATTCCCAGACCGACAAAGAGGGCATGGTGATTGACGTGCGCAGCAACGGGGGCGGCAACGTCTCGTCGATGATCATTGATCGCTTACGACGGACGCTGCTGGCGAGCCGCTATTCACGCAACAATGACTACACCCGGACTTATCCCGGAACGCTGTTTCACGGTCACCTGGTCTGCCTCCTGGATGAAACTTCGGCTTCGGACGGTGACATCTTTCCCGCCATGTTCCGCGAATCGGGTCTGGGGCCGCTGATCGGAAAACGCTCGTGGGGTGGGGTCACCGGCATTACCAACCGTGGCACATTGATCGACGGCGGCACCATCTTTGTTCCCGAATTCGGGTTTGCGTCGAAGGAGGGCGAATGGATTTTGGAGGGTGTCGGTGTGGAGCCGGACATCGAGGTGGAAAATGATCCACGACTTTTGATTCACGGTCGCGACAGCCAATTGCAGCGTGGCATTGACGAAGCGCTGAAGCGGATCAAGGCGGAACCACGCCGGTTGCCCCCCAAACCGACGCCACCGGTCAAAACGCCCACCCGTTAAGACCGGTTGGCAGAAGCGGGCTCGCGCCGCCGCTCCCGTCCGAACAGCAGGCCTGTCCGGGCGGTGGCTGTCGCGAAGGTCTCGGTATTGCGAGGTCGGCGGAATTCGAGGACAGGAAACCGACGCGGCTCGGGCGGCCGGGAACCGATCTTCCGGGGCACACCACAATCGGCTCATTCGCTCGGTCGGTTACTTGAACTGGTTGCGTGCTTCCGAGTACCATGCCGGTTGCTGGATCACGCATGTAGCACGATCCGCAAGGAACTGGTGATCATGCGACGAAGGTGGCATTTCGATGGCTAAGAAGGCGACAGACGAAACCACGGATGAGACGGCGAAAGCCAAAGACGCCGAAAAAAGCGGCAAGAAACGGGTCCTGTTGGTTGACGACGATCCGGAGATCATTGATGCCCTCCGGTATGCGTTGAATTCGAAAGGAATCGAGACCTTGATCGCCCGTGATGGCAATCAGGGGCTCGCAATGGCCGAACGCGAAGATCCCGATCTGGTCATCCTGGACATGATGATGCCCAAGAGAAGTGGGTTTCTGGTGCTTGAAAAGTTGCGGCGCACCCATCCGGTCCCGGTCCGCGTCATCATGATTACGGCCAATGAAGGGAGTCGGCACAAGGCGTACGCCGAGATGCTGGGCGTCGATGATTACATCCGCAAGCCATTCGGAATGGATCGACTTCTGGACAGCGTTGATCGGTTGCTGGCATAACCGGCGGTTGCTGGCATCACTACCACCTAAATGGCCGAGCGCGATGCAGCAGTGCACCTCGTCAGCGGGACAGGCACCTTTTGCGCTGACAGGCGGCTTTTCCGCAGTTGAATCAATTGGGCGGCGAAAAACGCGCCGGTCCTGGATTGTCGCCGAATTGCACTCGGTCATTTCGTGCAACCGCGCATGGCACGCCGTATTCGCGGGTTGCAC